>JAGQXH010000972.1 GCA_020436695.1 Lewinella sp.
TTCAGAAGGGAATTCTCTACGAGACTTACGACTAAAAGACTTACGACTTACGACTCTCTGACTTACGACTATAAACTAAAAGTGTAAGTATATTTCAGCACCAACGCCCGGCTGCTGCTAAAGGGTAAATGCGGCATTTCCCTGGCCCGGTCTTCATTGATCAGATCGTTATACACCAGATAAAGATCATGCCCTTCCCTGGGGTTAAGGCGGAAACGTACATTTCCCACATACACCTTGTCGAGGCTGTTATACTGCAAGAAAGCGGCTATGGAGAACTTCGTATTCAGCATATACACCGCTTTGATCCGGGCCAGATGGGCTTCGAATAACTGATCTCGTGACCGGAAATTACCATAATTGTACTGATAGAATCCCTGTAGGTCAAAATGGGCGGACAATTTCCAGCGTGGGAAAATAGCTACTGATTGGAGATGACCATCGTAAAACGCTCCGCCTTTCCATTCCAGGATAGCACCCAAAAACTGGGAATAAGGAGTTGATACATTCAATCCCCATTGGAAGAAATCATAAGTACCGGTGGGGACGGTTGCCGTTTCGGAAAGCTCAAAAGCCTCCGTGATGTATTCATGCTGATAATTGATCCCGGCCTGGATATACCAGCCGTTTTTGGAAGTCCCCTCAATGTTAAATAAAGAACTGGCAGTCTCTACTATCCTGGTACTGTAGTTCTCCAGGATATAATTCTCCAGTGACACCCGCCAGGAAAACCAGTCGGATTTTTCGCCCAGTAGCCAGCCGTAGCGCAGGGTAGGGGCTACGCTGTGATAGTTGTTGCGCAGTTCAAAGCCCATTTCGGGTTGATAATCTCCACCCACTCGCGATATAGATAGCTTATAGCTCAGCCCGTCAAAACGACGGCGCTCCCAATCGAGATAGAACCGGCCTGATTCGGTAGAAAACTCCCGGGTCGGGGTAGCATCATCGAAAGTATGCGCCCATTTGGCGGTGAGAAAGTCTGCTCCATTCAAATTAAAGATACCGTCAAATCCCAGTGCTGTATTGCGATGGCCATCTACATCCATACGGTTGGCCAGTATCCCGCCGATATATGAATTGGAACCGGATAATTGCCGGCGAAGGCGAAACAGGCCGAAATTTTCGGAAGCCAGGCTATCGGAGGCCTGCGTTTGCATATTGAGAAAACCCAGATCGTATTTTCCCACCCGGCCGACCAGGCGTGCGCCGCCATAGATGCGCACCGGATTACCATCCTCATCCAGACCGATACGGCGACTGTAGAACAGCCGGTTGAACTGATCGAAATTGAAATCGAAAATACCGGCACGTTCCTGGAAGAATAGGCGCTTTTCCGGAAAAAATAAAGAGAAACGGGTGAGATTCACCTGTTGATCATCGGCTTCTACCTGAGCGAAATCGGTGTTGACGGTCAGGTCAAGGGTCAGGTTGTTGGTAATCCCGTATTTAACGTCCAGGCCGGCCTCGAAAGCAGGTTCTTTGTTTTTGAGATAAGCGGTGCCGGTTTCGTTCAGATCATAATTTAACTGGCTGCCACCCAAAAGATAGGGCGCAATGTACAGTGGTTTTTTGCTATACACCTCCCGAAAGCGGATGGTCTGCATCTGGGAGGGTTTCCAGGCACTCATATCTCCCCACTTGGGAGGAATGTCCGGATAGATCACCAATTCGTTCTTGGCAGCGATATACCACCAGCAGGTGATCCCCATGAGCACCTGACCGTCCTTATCCTGAAAACGCAGGCTGGACCAGGGAATGCGCATTTCCGATGACCAGTGGCTTTCTCCCATATGGGTGAGCACATCCCAGAAGGTATTCCAGTCGAGATTTAAGGGACTATCTCCTTCCGCGTCATTGGAAACACTGCCGTCCCAGCGAAAACCGGTCGGGCCGGTGAAAAAGGCCAGGGCATTTTCTTTATCGTGGAAAGAATCCAGGATCAGGCCTAAATAATCGGTGGTGCCATCGTCGGGATCCCGCCTGAAAGTAGTTGGGCGGAGAAGACCCGGATCGCTCAATTGCATATCGCCCGCAAGATAGAGATAATGGTCATCATAGCATAAATAGATCCTGGCCGCTTCCGAAGGAGCTTGTCCGTAATGCGGCATGTGACCGGTTAGTGATAAAGGGGTTAGTTCATCCCAAAAATCTTCGTCCAGTTTACCGTCAAAAGTAATGTCGGCGGGTAGACGTGGTACATCAAAAACGGCATCCTGACTGTGAGCTAAAGCAGGGATAAAAAAGGTGAGGCTGAGTAAAAGGCATACTTGTTTCATCGGGTGGATAATCTAGTGAGTTAGGTGTTAGTCGGTAAGTCGTAAGCCTATCTAGGACTATAATTCCAGACTCATGACTTATTGGCATTCGACTAAGAGAATACAAAAACGAGGAAAATAATTCCCGCTTAGTAAGTATGTGAGCAAATTAAACGTATCAACTCTGATGGGGCCTTTTCGCGCTACTCTTCGTTAGAGAACCGCCTCC
>JAGQXH010000973.1 GCA_020436695.1 Lewinella sp.
GGAGGCTCTCCCACGCAGGAATTCTGCGGGCTGGATTCCCTTTAGGCTTAGGGAGGGGGAAGGAAAAATCCTTAAGTATTGAGGCTATGCCTACGTCGGAATAATACCTCACTGCGCCGCACCGGCACTCCTAACCTCAGCCACTTCTCTTGCCGTAACCGTAGAAGCATTATTGCCGAAATTCTGCCGGATATAAGTTAGGATCTCCGCAATCTCATCGTCTTTCAGCATATGCAGCTTTGGCATTCGGCTCGTATAGGTTTTTCCTTTGACGGTGATCTCTCCACGCAGGCCATTGAGGATAACATTGATGAGCGTAGCTTTATCCCCCGTGACCCACTCCGCACCGTCCAGAGGCGGAAAGCGGTCATTTCCTTTTCCGTTTCGCTGATGGCAAACGGAACAAAAGGTATTGAAGAGTTTGCCGCCCCGGCTGAGCTGTGTTTCATCGATGTCCTCCATTCCCGCTACAACGAGCTTATCCTTGATCTCATCGGGTGTTTTAATATTGGTGGCGGTCTGCTTCCTTTGTTCCATTGCGGCCAGTTGGTCTTTCCCGAAAGTGTCTTTATCTCCCTTATATATGATCCGCCAGATCTTCCCTTTTTCGGAATCCGATACATACAGTGAGCCGTCCGGGCCCATGGCCAGCCCCATCGGCCGATAAGCGGCATCGCTCGTATTGACAATGGTGTCGACTCCGGCAAAACCATCGGCAAAAACTTCCCAGGGACCAGAGGCCTTCCCGTCTTTCATGGGCACAAAACCGACGAAATAGCCCGACTGCGGATAAGGCGAACTGCTGGTCGATCCGTGAAAAGCAATAAATGCCCCGTTTTTGTATCGCTCCGGGAATTGGGTCCCGGAATAGAACAACAGATCGTTGGGGGCAAAGTGCCCGAGGAATCCAACGATGGGTTCCGTCAGCTTGCTGACATCCCCCTGTTTATCGCCATCTCCGCCGTATTCGGGATTGAGAAAATACCCCTCCTTGATCTGGTCGTAGTAGTGATACGGCCAGCCCGCGTTGGCTCCCTCTTCCAATCGGATGAATACTTCCGAAGGCAATACCGCACCTTCCCAGGCATTAAATTCACGAGGCCAGGTATTGTGTAGATAGTCCCGGCCGTGGGCCACTGCATAGAGGCTATTGACCTCATCGTTCCAGGCAAGCCCGACCACACTGCGAAAGCCGGTCGCCACTTTTTTCCCGTCTGTCTGGAACTGATCCTTTTTATCAGCGGCAAAACGCCAGACGCCTCCTCTGGTCTCCAGGATCGGACAGGGATCCATACCGGGCGAAAGCGGAGAGCGGTCGTCTTCCTGGCAGGCATCGGAGGGAGCCCCGTATACCGTGTACAGGTTGCCTTCCTTATCAAATGCGATTGGCTTGGTATCATGCTGCCGAGGAGGCTGGGTATCTCGTACGATCAGTTCCACCTCCGTATCCGGTACGAGGTCTTTGGTCAGTTTCTGACGGAATATCCGGGTGACTGAACTAAAATACAGGTAACCATCGTGGATCCTCATTTCGGAGCCAAGACTACTCTTGTCCATATAGTCATCAAATGGTTGGACGATGTCCATTTTGCCGTCGCCGTCGGTATCCCGCATCGCTGCATTTCCACCGCTGGTGTCGGCAAATCGTAATTTCACATAGATGTCGCCATTGGTGTTGACCGCCAGATGCCGGGCTCTGCCCCTGATCGTATCTACAATCACCAGGGCTTCAAAACCGCCGGGCAGGTATAAGCCTCCATTATCCGGATCACTGGGCGGTAACCCGCCATCCCGGCGGCAGGAGTAAAGCGATAGAAAGACCAGCAGATAAAGTATGGAGGTACTTTTCCAATTTGCTTTCAGGCCGAATGGATCTGTCATTGTTGGGTTATGGTGTTTTGTTAAACAGCATTCAGTAAGATCTTCTTCACACGCCCGGCCACATAATCCACCTGATCCGGTCTCAGCAGTACGACCCCTATGCTCAACTGTTCCCCCTTGTCGTTGCGTCTTACGTTGGTCACAATGCTTGGGTTTTCGCCCTTCAGCGCTTCGTATACCTTCCGTGGGCTGATCTTCACCTTTTGCTCATCCCAACTGACGAGCAAACTCGGAAAGACATTCGCCTCCCCTTCGGGTACTCGGGTCTCTCCTTTGACGCTGGCAATGGTTTCGAGCTGCGATTTGATCCGCTCGGTGCGGTTCAGCCACTCCTGCCATTCCTTTTTGTGGTCCATTTCGAGGTAGGTTTTCAAGGCCGCATACATGCCGAAGATCTCCTCTTTATTGACTTTCATCGGACGGCCGATGGGCGCCTCATGCGGGCTGTGGTTGAGTTTGGCAGCTTCGATGAGGTCTTTTCTGCCGTAAAGCAGCCCCGCACTTTGGGGCCCCCGGATCATCTTGCCTCCGGAAAAAGTGACCAGATCAAAGCCCATCTTCTGAAACCTGAACAAGTTTTCTACGGGAGGAACA
>JAGQXH010000974.1 GCA_020436695.1 Lewinella sp.
TATTGCTCAATCCGATCCGGAAACATTTATTGTGCGTGGTAAACTGGATCATTGCCCCGAGAAGGAGGTCTTCATATACTTCGAAAGTGCCCCCTGGATGACCATTGTGGATACTATCCATATTGAACCGGACGGTTCTTTTTCCTTTGAGACCACACATGTGACCAGGCCGCAACGCACCAGTATTCAACGCAACAAAGTACAGTTTAACGACATCTTTGTAGCCCCGGGCTATGAGCTTACCATCACGGCCGACGCGCAGGATTTCGAGACGCTGACTAAAACCAGAAAGTTCAGCGGCAGAGGATCGGAAGCCAATACCTATCAACTCATGGTGGATTCATTAATGAAGGAGCACGGACTGGTCAATTTCAAATACTATAATGCCGATACAGAAGACCTGTTGGCGTTTGTTGACCGGTTCCAGACCATACGGGAGGAGGCCAGAAAACAGGTTTTCAGCCGGGAGGTGAATGATGATCCTTACTTTGAATATTTCAACCGGGCCGCACAAATGGACAACACCTTCTTCCGGCTCTTTTTTCTTTTGGACCACATCAATTCAGGCAAGATCCCTTTGGAAGAGGGACCAACCTTTCTGACCAAACATTTTAATCAGGATATTCTGGATGATATCCTGGATGAGAAGTGGCTGAGCTCTGATGTGTATAAGGATTTCATCGTTCTGGGAGAGTATCTACGGTTCATCCGCGCGCTGGATTATCAGCAGGACTCAACGCTCAAGGATCGGAAAGATTACACCTTTCATCTAGTGTCAAGTTTGTTTCCCGGGAAATTACGGGAATACGCCATCGCACACATGGCCAAGATGAATTTTCTGGGATCAAAATCCATTGATCAATTAAACGAAAGGCGAGAGATCTGTCAGCCTTATCTGGATGAGCTGAATGATCCCGAAATCCAGGATTATATCAACCGGAGGGTGGAAAAACTCAATGCCAAACTTGGCAAAATTCAGGAGGGAGGCCCTGCCCCGGAATTTGTCCTCCGGGATCCCGATGGGCAAATTCACCAATTGAGTGACTTCCATGGTAAGATCGTCTATATCGATCTTTGGGCCAGTTGGTGCGGCCCCTGCCGGCAGGAGACGCCTTACTTGAACGAACTGATCCGCTCTTATGAAAATGATGAACGGATCGCATTCGTCAGCATTGCCGTGAGAGACGACTATAGCGACTGGCAACAAGCCCTGGCGAAAGATCAACCGCTTTCGCTTCAACTGTACGATGATGAGCGTTTTGTTTATAGCACCTATACCCTGGGGGCCATACCTCAGTTTGTACTGATTGACCGGGATGGGAACATCATTTCAATTAATGCGCCGCGGCCCAGCCGGAAAGAGGAACTGGCGGCAGCATTGGAAGCGGCTTTGGGTACACAGCCGCATTCACCATCAGCGGATCCTACAAGCCCAGAAATTTCTCTAGCTGCTCCCCCTTCCGGAAAGATCATTTTACCAGATCGGGAAGTCATAACGTCACCGCCTATAGCAGAGAATTCCATGGCAGAAGGTACTGTGGTGATAGCAGTCTGCGTGGATCAAAATGGAGATGTTATTGTTGCCAGCTTTACGCAAAGAGGATCTACTACCGCAGACCGAAAACTTGTTGATGCCGCTTTAAAAAATGCTAAGGCCTGGAAGTTTTCCAAAAGTACCGTGGAAAAACAGTGTGGTACGATCACTTATAATTTTAAGATCAAATAGGTCCTGCTCAATGCCCCAATTGTGAGGCTAATGGTTAAATTACGGGTTCATTCATTTATTCTCCTTCACTTATGAAGATTTCGAAAATTGCCTTCAAATAGTAACGACTAAATACTGCACATGGCCAAGCGTACCTTGTTACCCGTAAGATTCCCTACCGGCAAATACAGCGAACTCGATTCCGAGCATATCCTGGATACCCTGAAAAGTATTGAGCAACGTGTCAATGCAACGTTTCCAGGTTCGGGCTTGGGAAAGGTATCTGCTGAATTACAGGAGGTCGGCCGGGCCATTGTATTGCTGGCCGATAAACTGCGACGGCCGATCTGGGCAATACGCCTGTTGATCATACTGGGCATCGTTGGCCTGATCAGTGTGGCGGTCTGGGTATTTTACATGGCCCTGACCATCTCTCCCACCGGACAGGATGGCCTGATGGAAACGCTGCAGGCCATTGAAAGCGTTACCAACGAACTTATCTTTCTTACCATCGGTGTTATATTTTTCGCAACCCTGGAGAACCGGCTCAAGAAACGGGCCGCCATTGATTCTTTACACCGCCTACGCAGTTTCGCCCATGTGGTAGACATGCACCAGTTGACCAAAGATCCCAATATCATCCTTCGACCGGAAGAGACCACCGATGTCCGCTTCCGTACCCCCGAGCAACTGATGCGTTATCTTGATCTTTGCACGGACCTTCTTTCTATCAACTCCAAACTGGCCGCCCTGCACGTGCAGTACT
>JAGQXH010000975.1 GCA_020436695.1 Lewinella sp.
CATGCCGCCTGGCTCACGAACAGTAGAAAAAGGGTAACAAAGAGAAAACGAAAAAAGGTATTGTTTTCAAACATAGTATCCGGGATATGGCAGGGATGCGTGTCACTACAATTCATCCTTTCTGCACCATTTTTAATGCAAGTTATCAGTCATCAGTCAATAGTCGCTAGTCTCGTATTAGTTTGATGATAGCAATTTAACGCAGATTCCTGCCCGTGGTTTGTGTTGTTAGTAAAGATTTTGTCTACCAATTTAACTAATTCAACAATAGAGGACCACAAAAAGATGGTCCAAACTCAAAAATAGGAAGTTGTACGACGAAATAACGCTCTCTTCCCTCACTTAACTCCAGAGCGCAGCAAAAGGGCCGTTTAATTCACATTTCTTTAATCAGGAACATACCCACTTTTCCATTCAGCTGTTTATTTTTGCGCATCAACAAGTCCTTTAAAAAATCTAGAGCGAACTACATGCAACTGTTCAGAACCATCTTCGCCGCTGTAGCCCTGTTGCTAATCGGCGCCTGCCAGCCTACAAAAACCGTAAATAGATCTGCCACCACTGCACCAAAGAACATCATCCTACTCATCGGTGACGGAATGGGGCTGACCCAGGTATCCACCAGCTTTTATTTTTCGGATCAACCGTCCAACTTCGCCCGTTTTAAACACATCGGGCTGCACCAGAATACGCCGACGGATGCCAAGATCACCGATTCGGCCTCCGGAGCTACGGCCTTTTCTACCGGTTTTAAAACGTATAATGCGGCCATTGGTGTGGATAGCGATACCATGCCGCAGAAAACCATACTCGAGATAGCGGCTGCGCAGGGTAAAAGTACCGGACTGGTAGCCACTTCATCCATCACTCACGCTACCCCCGCTGCTTTTTTTGCGCACGTGGCCAACCGCAATTCCCACGAGGATATTGCCGCCGATTTCATGAAAACTTCCGTTGATTTCACCGCAGGAGGTGGCCTGAAGTTCTATCATGAGCGCTCCGACCGCAAAGATTTTCTACCTGAATTGGCCGGTAGAGGTTATCAGATCGACACCAGTACTTTGGGACAACATTACGATGCTTCAAAACCATACATTGCCCTGTTGGCAGCAGACGGCCTGCCGAAAATGACGGAAGGCAGAGGCGATTTTCTACCGAAAGCCACCCAAATGGCCCTTCAGCATCTGAGCCAGAATAAAAAGGGCTTTTTCCTTATGGTGGAAGGCTCTCAGATCGACTGGGGTGGCCACGCCAATGACGGTACCTATGTCATCGAGGAAATGAAGGATTTCGATAAAACGATCGGTCTGGCACTGGATTTTGCGGAAAAAGATGGAAATACACTGGTCGTAGTCACCGCCGACCACGAAACTGGCGGCCTGGCATTATCTTCTCTACAGGCTTTCGGTCGCAGCGATTACGGTCAGATCAATCCAACCTTTTCCACCGGCGGACATACGGCAGCATTGATCCCGGTTTTTGCCTATGGCCCCGGCGCAGAGCGTTTCATGGGGATATACCAGAATAATGACATTTTTGGGAAGATGATGGAAGGCTTTGTAAAATGAGCTCCTCTTCGAGGAGCATTTTATGAAAAATTAATAACGTAGGATATCATTTAGACCTGATATGACAACTTCTAACTGTTGATCTGTAATTGTTCCGATTTGATGAATAAGCCTGTCTTTATCGATAGTTCTAATTTGAAAGGTGAGTACTTCGGATTTATTCTTCAAACCATTATCTTTTTCAGGCTGTAAAACCAGACAACCTGCAAACTTTTTAACTTGGGTTGTTAAGGGGCATGCGATCACAATTCCGAGGTGATCATTCATAGCATTTCCACTAATGATCAGTACAGGACGCTTGCCTTTCTGTTCCTGGCCTTTGACCGGATTCAGATCAGCCAGCCAGATCTGCTTTTGCTTCATTTGTCATCAATCATTTTCAAATAGTCTTCTAATCCCATTTCTGCCAACTCCTTCTGCTCAGCATCCTGAGAAGCTCTTTGAAATGAACGGATGTATTCAGCTCTTTTAAGATTCTCGAGATATTGACGTAATGACCACTCGATGATCTTGTTCTTGGGTAAATTTAGCTTCTTTGAATATTCGGTCAACTGCTCCAGCAAATCTGTCGGTAAAGTACTGGTAAAAGCACTGTTTTTTTTCATCGTTCTATCTTTTATCTCTCTACAAAAAGAGAGATTATCCAGCTTTTTTATATGCATGTATCATACTTATAAAACAACAATGCATATTGCAAATAGTTTTTCTATTCTTTTTTCAATAACTCTAAACACCTCTTAACCCCCTCCCGCCAGTGCGGGATCTCTAACCCAAAAGCATTTTTAATTTTACTTTTATTCAATACACTGAAGGGCGGCCGCTCTACCGGACTGGGAAATTCATGCGATTCAACCGGTAACACCCGGCAATGGATAGCACTTAGTTCAAAGATGGCG
>JAGQXH010000976.1 GCA_020436695.1 Lewinella sp.
TTTCATAGCCAGGTCAGAAGACATATTTTTTTGATATTAGTTATACTACCGGACATTTAGAAATTTAGACGTTGGGATCTTGGGATTCATCCAAATATCTCAACGTCCCCACGTCCATTTGTCCAGTAATAAGGAGATTAGTATTTAGTCAAATAGTCGGGAAGTCGAACCGGTAGATTGTCCTGACTCCCATGAATTGGGCACTCTTTTGCCAATAAATGCTATATCCAGGCGGCCAGTTCTTTAATGACCTTACTGCGTTCCCGCTCAATGCGGGCGATTTCCTTGAGCATATCTGCATCTTCTCCGTACCGTTGGATCATTTGTGCCACTTCCTCCCGGGCATCGGTCAGTTCGTGATATTCCATTTTCAGTCGCTGTATAGTATGGGGGTCCGCAACCGGTGATTGATCCACTTGTTGCAGAACCATGGCAAAACTACTTTCTTCGTTGCCCCAATCCATTTCTACCGGAGGAGCGGTCAGTCTTTCCTCTGAATATACAATACTGGTAGTAGCTGCAGGATCTGCCTGAAATAGTAACCAGGCACAAATGATCAGCCCGCCGGCAACGGCTGCAGCGGCCCATTGATAGCGTCGGCTAAACAACCGACGAATGGGGGTAGATCGTGATTGTGGATTAGCTTTATCCAACGCGATTTCCAACTGTTCCCAAACCTTTGTGGGAGCGCTGTACTGCGGCAAGGTGTTGATCGCTCTCTGGTAGTGCTCACGATTTTCCAGCTGGATCTCTATCGCATTCCAAAGATCGATCGGTGGTTCATATTTGGGTAATGATCGAATACCCTCCAATAGTACCTCCCTGTTTTTTTCCTGATAATTTTCCATGATCAATTAGGCGTTTTGGTAACTTGCTAATGCTTCACGGAGTTTTTTCTTAGCGTAAAACAACTGCGATTTGGACGTACCCACTGAAATATTCAGCATTTCTGCCACTTCTTTATGGGTATAACCTTCAACCTCAATAAGGACGAACACCGCCCGATAACCTTCCGGAAGACCATGGATGGCTTTTTCCAGGTATTCCGTGTCAAGACGAGTCCCCCAGTCTACCCAGTTTTGTATATGGGTAGCTTCAAGAGGTTCAAAAATGACCCGCTTTTTGATCTTGCTTAAAGCCGTTCGGACAATGATGGTCTTGATCCAGGCTCCCAGAGTGGATTCCCGGCGAAACTGATGGATATTGGTAAATATCTTCAAAAACCCCTCCTGTAACACATCCGCCGCCAACTCAAAGTCATTGGTTATACGGTAGGCTACCGTAAACATGGCCTGGTTATAGCGATCGTAAAGTGTTTTTTGAGCGAGGCGGTCCTGATCAAGACAGCCATCTATCAGTTCGGCTTCCGTCATGCTGATGGTTAAAGGCATCGCGCTTTTGCCGTTGTTTTAAATAAAGAGTTGACTTTGGTAAGTTGGGTTGTATTGAACTATCTTTTTTGTGTGATCACATGTCATCCCCCTGTTTGTCTAGGAAAGGGGAACGACATGTGATCGTTAAAGCACTGCGATCGATCTAACGTCGTCGTTCTCCAAACATATAACTGACCGCTGCAATGAAGCGTGCCGGAGTCTGGCTGAAGGCGTATTGCTGACCACCGAATGAAATGTGATCCCCAAACTTATTGAAATTACCTTCATAGCGAAGATCAACGGCCAGCGGACCAATATCCAGACCCAGACCTCCCTGCCAGCCCAGGGTCAAACTGTCAAAGTCTTCCTCGAAACCGTCCACATCGGTAATGCCGGAGGTGCTACTGAGAAAAATGTGCCCGACGGGGCCGGCGTGCAACCGCAGGAAACCCAGTCGATATCCCAGCATAACCGGAATGTCCAAATACTGATATTTTTCCTTGGTAGCCACATCCGCAGTGTTGTTCTGAAGATCGTCAAGCTCCAGATCGGCCGAGTTGGAATTGAAAATAACTTCCGGTTGAAGTAAAACGTTACCCATCTCGATCTGGAGTACAAGACCTCCATGGATACCGTACTGGGCATCTTTCAGGGCGAGCTTGAATCGTTCGGTGCCGTTGCTGATAATGTTAAAGTCTTCAGCTTCCAGTTGAGAAGTACTGAGCCCGAGGCGAAGTCCCCAGCGGATCTGGCTGAAGGCACATACACTTAAAAGAAGAAGCGGGATTACGATTAATTTTTTCATATGAATATTGGTTTTATGGGAGGTGTTAAGTGATCAAAATCTGAAAGCAAATTAATACTTCTCCCAAACAAAATCAAAGGTGACTAAAATCATTTGGATTATTCTGAAAAAGACCGAACACAGCATTGGATCTTCCTGTTTTATAATTGAAAGAGGTGTACGAAATGAGCACCTGAAATTATTTTCTAATCAAAAAAATACAATCATGAGCGATCGCGGATCAAATAACGGATGGAAATTTGGATTAGGACTTTTGGCTGGTGCCGCTTTAGGTTACTGGTTGAAC
>JAGQXH010000977.1 GCA_020436695.1 Lewinella sp.
TTGTATTTTTAGTTTATCTCTTGGAGGATATTGCATTATTGATACAATATTGCTTACGATTATGGCAACTATTGGTGCGACGGGCGCATATATGTTTATTACTTATGCTTTAAAGACGATTTTAAATTTCTTTTCAAATATTGCTAAAATTATTAGCATTCCAAGTGAGCAGCTAACCGATATAATAATGAATCAGTCAAATGAATCTTCAAATAGTGCGTAAAAAAATAGGTAGAATAAAGTTTAACAGTTAACTTGTGTAATTCGAGGTAAATTAGGCTCACCAACTTCGTCGATTAAAAATAAAATATAGGCAGTAATATATGTAAGGATAACTAAGCTTGGAGGTATTATGGTTATCGGATTTCAAAAAAAATTATTGCTGCCAAAAAAATAAAAACTGAACCAAAATATTTCATAATTAAACACCAGTTATCATGAAATATCAAATATTCCTGCCATTAATTTTCTCTCTTTTATCCAGTTTTCAAATTCTCCATGCTCAAGATGCTGTTGCTTGGGAAATTCAATGGAATTATAACAATGTTCGGTATGATGCCCTACTCTGGCAAGGGCGAGACGATAACTGGTACATGCGAGTTCGATTTTGGGTTTACGGTGGTATAAATATCATTGAACAGCGCATGGAACCCGATTACGACGAAAACGGATTATACCTGATGGGGCATTCCCCCTACTTTATTCAAGCATCAACAAATCAGAACTCTTATGTAGCAGATAATCTATTTTTTTATACTAATGGATACACGACTAAAATCTACAACCTCGATTACAATTTCCAACTTTCAGAGGTGATTTTTGCCAAACCAATCAGGACACTTGATCAATATTACAATATTAAGCGTGAGCGATATGGTGGTTGAAAAAGAGAAATAGACGCAGCGTGGTGACCAGGCAATCACCTAACCGTTAAGCCCAGATCGATACGCCGCCAATAACTGCTGCAGGTGTTGCTCGTGGCTAAAGTCTTCCGCAATTTTAGCCCGGTTCTGCGGCTGCGGGCCCCAATCAAGCAAAGCGTCCATACAGTCGACGTATTCGTCAATATTCCGTTCTTCGGCCATTAACCCATTGACCCCGTGCTCCACGATCTCAGGAATACCGGAATGCCGCGTAGCAAAGACCGGCAATGCCATAGCCATGGCCTCGAGGATCACTACGGTGGTGCTTTCCATATCCTCCTCATCGGTAGTGATGCTGGGATGGGCAAAAACATCTGTCTGTTGCAATAGCTCAACGGCCTCCTCCTGCGTGATCCAGCCCAGAAATTTCACCTTATCCGCTATCCCCAACTGCCGGGCCAGTTCCTTCATGGCACCTTCCAGCGGACCGCCTCCGGCCAGCCACAATTCCAAGGATTGGGAAGATCTTTTATGAAGCAATTCACGAAAGGCCCTCAACAAATATTCATGCCCTTTTTTCTCCCGAAAACTGGAGAGCTGGGTCAGAACCTTCACTTCCGACTTCCGCTGGTTATTGCTCCACTGGAACAGATTCATCCGGACCCCGGAATACATGACCTGACTTCTTGGAGAGGTCAGACCAAAACCCGCCATATATTCAAACAGGGAAGCCGAAGTAGCCAGTGGAAAAATATTGTGCTGCTGAAAAAGCCGGTATAACCGCTTTCGGTACACTGCACTTTTTTTGACTAATTTTGTGGCGTCATAACCGTGAAAAGTAATGAAGATGGGACCGGCAAAGTCGAAGTTATCAATGAACTGCAAAGCATGTATCCCGAAATGAAGATGGATGATGTCCGGTTGAAAATCCTCCAGAACGGCGGCCAGTTGCTTTCTAAAAGGCAGGAAAGAAAAGTTGAGTGAAATGTTGAACTTATACAGTTGATTATCCAGTTTTCGGTGCAGCCAGCTTTTGGTATACTTAATTTGTTCAAGGAGTTCAAATGGTCGATCTTCCGCCAGTAGCCGTTCCAGACAGACAATTTTAACGGTCTCTGACTGCTGTAACGCTACGGCATCGTGATAGATGAAGGTCTCCGTAGGCGGGCTGAAACTTTTGACCAGGATGAGTATACGCAATGCTATTCCTTTATGGTGAATGATTCACGGTAGGACATATCCATGCTCTTCCGTTTACCTTGCAATAAGACAATATGTACGATCCTGCAACTTACTGGGAAAAACGACTGTCTCAAAATTTTAATTTCCGGGGCGTCGGCCATCAGTCTTACAACCTGGCTTATAACCGCTGGCTCTACCGGAGAAAGCACCGGGTATTGGCACAGTTGTTTACAAATATAGAACTTCGGGGGAAGACGGTACTGGATGTAGGGTGTGGTACCGGTTTCTTTCTGGATTGGTACAACTCAAGGGGCGCTTTGGTAGACGGAGTGGATATCAGCACTACGGCAGTTGGTAAGTTGCATGCCCGATATCCTGAAGCTTTTCTGGCCCGGCTTGATTTCAGTCAGCC
>JAGQXH010000978.1 GCA_020436695.1 Lewinella sp.
TGTCTTGTCAGTGAAACAATGAAGCAATGGAACATGAGCAATCTTATCTAATTTAATTGACAGTGTACTAAATTCAATCGAACATTTAATTTTCTTCCGTTTTTTGCATAATCCCTATCTTGGGGCGCTCTATGCAACTTCAATAACTGTAAATCGATAATCCAATAGCTATGAAGAAATTACTGTTTTTTGCTGCTTTAGCAATTTTCGTTGTGGCTTGTGGCGGTCCGGAAAGTGGTACGGATTCAGAATCCTCAGAAACCACCGCCAGCACGACACCGGCAGCTCCGCCTCCCGCTGCTGCTCCGGACGGTGAGAAGATCTACAAGACCAACTGTATTGCCTGCCACGGCCTGTACGGTGATATGGGCGCCAGTGGGGCATTCAACCTACAGGAATCCGAACTTACTGTAGACCAGAGAGTTGAAGTGATCACCAACGGCCGTAATGCCATGGCTGCCTGGGGATCGCTCCTCAAACCGGAAGAGATCAAAGCCGTAGCTGAATATACTATGACTTTGGGTAAGGATCAATAGATCTGTTGCCTTGCGGGGTATCGGAGGTTGAATGGTCTACGATATCCCGCAACCCACCTCCACTGCCTTTCTCCATATATACACTGGTCATGATGCTGCCCTCTTCACATAGTTTTCAGGCTCTGGGGCTGATGTCGGGTAGTTCGCTGGACGGACTGGATATCGCCTTTTGCACTTTTACCATCGATACTGACGGTTCTTACCAGCTACCGCAGGTATCATCCTGGTCGATCTTACAGGCTGCAACGCTTCCTTATCCGGATACATTGATCAGTCGGTTAAAGGAGGCCATTCATCTAAGCGGACTGGAACTGTGCCGACTGAATGCCGAATACGGTCAACTGATCGGACAAATGGCGAATGATTTTATCCGGCAGCACCAATTGGAGCCCGATCTAATTGCTTCACACGGACATACGATCTTCCACTATCCTGAATTGTCATTCACACTACAGATCGGCGACGGCGCGGCGATTGCCGAAACCATTGGTATAAAGACGATTGTTGATCTGCGAAGCCAGGATATTGCCGCCGGGGGGCAGGGAGCCCCTCTTGCTCCTTTAGCTGATGCGTTGTTATTGCCGGGTCAGACTTATTATCTCAATCTGGGGGGGATCGCCAATATAACGGCAAAAACGGCTACCGGCTATGTAGCCTTTGACATTTGCGGTGCCAATCAGATCCTTAATACTTTGGTTGCCGAACTGAACCTGCCTTACGACGATAAAGGAGAACTGGCACGCACTGGGAATATCGTATCAGAGTTGTATGAACAGCAATGCGATCTGGAATTCTTCAGAAAAGCCTATCCTAAATCATTGGATAACAACTGGGTACGTCAACAGCAATCTGAAGTTTTTTTAGCATTCCCAGCCAGCATTCCGGATAAATTACATACCGCCTGTCGCCTTATTGCCCGGCAGATCGCACTACATATTGATCATATAAGCCAGCGGGAAAATCTTCCGAAGCGGCCCGGCAGTCTGCTGATCAGCGGTGGTGGGGCTTATAACGACTTTCTGGTTGAGTGCATAGCCGAAGCCTTACCGAATGTAACGATCACCATTCCGGACGAGCAGATCATTGGTTTTAAAGAAGCGGCGCTGATGGCCCTGATGGGCTGCCTCCGTCAGCTGGAACTGCCCAACTGCCTGGCCAGTGTAACCGGCGCCGGCAGAAATACCTGTGGTGGTGTGATCTATGAAGCACCGGCCAGGATGTCGAGTTATTAAACTGTCCCCCGGTTGCGCCCGCGCCAAACGGACAGGATGAGACGAAAAGGAAGGATTGCGCTCGTAACCACCGCTCCAACACCGAACAACAGGATCTCATTCTGAACAAAATATACCCATTGCATTTGCTTTTCCGCCGGTCTTTTTCCTACCAGCATTTCCACGCCCTGCTCATCAACGTACGTCTGAAATTTGTGTAATTCCTGCACAATGATAAAAATGAGTGGAATACAGAGAAAAACAATAATGATCTTCAGTACTTCCCGCTTCGCCAGAAAAGTATATGGTAATAAAAACAGATGACGGGCCATTGTAATGAAACTTACGATCACCAGAATATTCAATCCGTAAAATGGGAAATAGCGGATATTCAAATAGATTGGCAGTAATACAGCGGCCAAGACCAGCGCGGTGATGAGCCACCACAATAGTTCGAACTGAAGAATAGAGGTATAGCCTGCCGGTTTGGTCACGATCTTTTAATTTTTTACGCTTCGTTGCCAGGCACTTATCGAAGTGTCTGGCATTTACGCTAGCGCTAAAAAGGAGAAAGCTCACCCCAGTAAGGAATGAGCTTTCATAAAGTTGGCAGTGACCTACTCTCCCACCACGAAGGTAGTACCATCGGCGCTAAAGGGCTTAACTTCTCTGTTCGGAATGGGAAGAGGTGAACCCCTTTG
>JAGQXH010000979.1 GCA_020436695.1 Lewinella sp.
CATATTTGAAAAATACAATCCCAACTATCCCTTCGAGTACGAATTTGTCGATGACGCATACGCCCAAAAATTTCATTTGGAAGTGACCATAAGTCGGCTAGCGAGCCTGTTCGCCGGCTTAGCCATCTTCGTTTCCTGCATGGGGCTGTTCGGGTTGGCCACATATATGACCGAACAACGACGCAAAGAAATCGGCATCCGCAAAGTACTGGGTGCAACGGTAGCACAATTATGGCTGATGCTTTCCAAAGAATTCCTGTTTTTGGTATTCATTAGTTGTTTGCTGGCCACTCCCTTAGCGCTGTACTTTGCACAAAATTGGTTACAACAGTACGATTACCGGATCACGATAACGCCCATAAGCTTTGTAATAGCTGGTTTGCTGGCTATGATCATCACCCTTCTTACTGTCAGTTTGCAGGCCATCCGGGTAGGAACTGCACGGCCGGTCGACAGCCTGCGAAGTGAATAAACTCAAAGATTATGTTAAGAAATTACCTGAAGATCGCCTGGCGCGGTCTGACTAAGAACCGGACCTTCAGCCTTGTCAATATTGTGGGGCTTGCCGTTGGCATGACCGTTACCCTACTCATAGGTCTGTGGGTCCGGTATGAATACTCCTTTGATCGTTTCCTACCGGATTACGAGCAGGCTTATCGCGTCTACACAAGCTATATGCTGGAAGGGGAAGAGCATACCGACGAAGCCCTGCCGTTACCGCTTTCCGATGAATTACGGGAACGGGTGCCCGGTATACGCTACGTAGCTGAATGCGACTGGACGCAGCAACACGGGCTGATCGCAGGAGATAAGAAATTGTACCTGCGGGGTGCCCGGGTTGGACCGGATTTTTTAAGCATCTTTCGCTTTCCCTTTCTACAGGGACAGGCCGGACAGGCCCTGAATACCCCTTATTCTATTGTACTGACCAAAAGTCTGGCCGAGGCCCTTTTCGGAACAGCCGACCCCATGGGACAAACGGTTCGTTTCGACAACAGTTTTGATCTGAAAGTAAGCGGAATAATAGCCGACCTCCCACCCAACACTTCCTTTTATTTCAAATACCTGATCCCTTTTTCCCTTTATGAACAAAATGCGCCCTGGGTAAAGGCCGCCCGCACCGCATGGGATAATCAATCCTTTCAGATCTTTACAGCGCTGGAAGCCAAAGCCGATCCGGAACAGGTGCAGGCCAACATCCGCGATATCCTGAAAGAACACTTTGACGAAGCTCATACCGCGCTTCAGCCCCGACTATTTATACATGCTCTTAAGAACTGGCATTTGTACAACGAGTTTGAGAATGGGAAAGCCACTGGGGGATACATCCAATACATTCGCATGTTTACCCTCATCGGCATACTGGTCCTGGTGCTGGCCTGTATCAACTTTATGAATCTGGCTACGGCCCGCTCGAATACCCGGGCCAGAGAGGTGGGTATTCGCAAAGCGATCGGCTCCAAACGGAAGCAGTTGATCACCCAATTCCTGACCGAATCCTTCTTACTCACCTTTCTCGCTGCCGCTTTAGCATTGCTTCTTACCTATCTGGCCCTCCCCTCCTTTAATGCACTGCTCGATACGGAACTTCACCTTCCGTTGGGGTCACCGGTCTTCTGGCTGATATTCGGCCTCTATATACTTATTACTGCGCTCTTGGCGGGTAGCCGTCCGGCATTGGTATTATCCTCTTACCAGGCCGTAAAAGTACTAAAAGGTGGATGGCAGGCGGGGCGGTCGGCAGCTTTTTTCCGAAAGGGCCTGATCCTCCTGCAATTCAGTTGCTCGATCGCGCTGATCATCGGCACCATGATCATCTATCGTCAGGTCATGCACATCCGGGAACGGCCGGTGGGTTATGATCAGGATCGCCTGCTAATGACCAGAATGAGTGATGATATGAACGAGAACTTCAGGCCCCTGAAAGAAGAACTGCTGCAGAGTGGGCTGGTGGAATCCGTAGCCTGGAGTTCCAGTCCGGTGACGGATATCTTTTCCTATATCGATCTGGTAAACTGGCCGGGCAAGACCACCGGGCAGGGATTAATTGGTGATGTAGGCTTTGTGCGGGTAACGCAGGGTTACTTTGAGACGATGGGTATGGAAATTTCAAGTGGCCGCGATTTTCACCCAAGCTGGCAGGCAGACTCAACCAGCATCATCATCAATGAGGCTATAGCCCGCAAACTGGGATTGCAGGAGCCGGTCGGGCAGGTGCTTACTATGACCGGTGGCGAACAAGCAACTATTGTCGGCGTCGTAAAAGATGCCTTAATGACCTCCCCTTTTGCACCGCCGGTACCGACGGTCTTTGCACACGGGCGTTGGGGCGGAAGCATAGCCTACCGGATCAGAGATGGGGTCAGTATGGAAGCGGCCATCCCCCAGCTAGCCGCGATTTTCAACCGGCACAACCCGGCTTATCCCTATGAGTACGAATTTGT
>JAGQXH010000097.1 GCA_020436695.1 Lewinella sp.
GCTTAAATTAAGCGCCGAAAACAAAAAAATCAACTAACAAGACACCTGAGCCAATATGACAGATGAAAAACGCCGAGCCTACTGGCGCAAGAACCTTCGTTTTCTTTTGATTCTCCTATCTATCTGGTTTCTAGTTTCTTACGTTTTTGGGATCTTTTTGGTTGAACCGCTCAATAATATTAGAGTGGGGGGCTTTAAGCTAGGCTTCTGGTTTGCCCAGCAGGGATCCATTTACGTATTTGTCGTGCTCATTTTCCTGTATGTTCGCTGGATGAACAAGCTGGATAAGGAGTTTGATGTCGATGAGATCTGATTATTTGGTATTCGGTACTTGGTACTTGGTGCCCGGAAGATCACCATCCACCTGTGACCTTAAATGAAATGTTTATGAGCGTTTTTGTCTGGACGTTAATTATAGTAGGTTTAACTTTTGCTTTGTACATCGGGATCGCTATCTATTCAAGAGCGGGTTCCACCAAAGAATTCTATGTAGCCGGCGGCGGTGTATCTCCTCTGGCCAATGGTTTGGCTACGGCGGCGGACTGGATGTCGGCGGCTTCCTTCATATCCATGGCCGGTCTGATCTCCTTCATGGGCTACGACGGTACGGTCTATCTCATGGGCTGGACAGGGGGCTATGTGCTGCTTGCTCTCCTCCTGGCTCCTTATTTGCGTAAATTTGGGAAGTTTACGGTACCGGATTTTATTGGAGATCGGTATTATTCCAACGTGGCAAGGACCGTGGCAGTCATCTGTGCCGTTATCGTGTCCTTTACCTATGTCGCCGGCCAGATGCGTGGGGTAGGAGTGGTATTCTCCCGTTTTTTGGAAGTGGATATTGATCATGGCGTGTACATCGGTATGGCATTGGTTTTCTTCTATGCAGTTATGGGGGGGATGAAAGGTATTACCTACACGCAGGTGGCGCAGTATTGCGTGTTGATCTTTGCCTATATGGTACCTGCTTTCTTTATCTCCCTGACCATGACCGGCAATGTCATTCCCCAATTGGGATTCGGAGACACCGTTACGGACGGATCAGGCATGTATCTGTTGGAAAAACTGGATCAGTTGCATACTGAGTTGGGCTTTGCCGAATACACCAGCGGTTCCAAATCGATGATCGATGTATTTGCCATTACTTTCGCGTTGATGGTAGGTACGGCCGGATTGCCGCATGTGATCGTCCGATTCTTTACGGTACCCAAGGTGAGTGATGCCCGGAAATCTGCCGGTTATGCCTTGCTTTTCATTGCTATTTTGTACACCACAGCGCCTGCTATTGCTGCCTTTGCCCGCACCAATCTGATCACTACGGTAAGTGAAAAGCCTTATGCGGAAATGCCGCCCTGGTTCAAGAGTTGGGAAGAGACCGAACTGATCAAATTCGATGACAAGAATGGTGACGGCCTCATCCAGTACGTTGCCGCTCCGGATGCCAATGAACTGACGATCGATCGTGATATCATGGTGTTGGCCAATCCTGAGATCGCAAATCTTCCAAATTGGGTGATCGCCCTGGTTGCCGCCGGTGGTTTGGCCGCAGCCTTGTCAACAGCGGCAGGCTTGTTGCTGGTGATCTCGACCTCCATCGCGCATGATCTGATCAAGAAACAGATCAAACCCGATATTTCCGACCGGGCCGAGCTTTGGTGGGCACGCGGCGGTGCCGTTTTTGCCGTGGTGATCGCCGGTTATTTCGGTATTCACCCGCCGGGTTTTGTAGCGGCGGTAGTGGCGCTGGCTTTTGGCCTGGCGGCCTCGTCATTCTTCCCGGCCATTATCCTGGGCATTTTTGACAAACGCATGAACCGGGAAGGGGCGGTTGCCGGTATGGTAGTGGGTATTTTACTGATGCTGTACTACATGTTGAAATTCAAACTGGGGGTATTTGGGGAAACCAGCCCGGATGAGTGGTGGTTTGGGATATCTCCGGAAGGTTTCGGCACCGTGGCCATGACCGTCAATCTGATCATATCCATCGTAGTTTCACGCCTGACGGCGGCTCCGCCCCAGGAAGTACAGGATCTGGTAGAGGATATTCGGATACCAAGGGGGGCGGGTAATGCGCAGGCGCATTAGTGGTTAATGGTCTGCGGGTAGGAACATTGAAAATTAATAATTGGAAAATTAAGTCAAAGTACAAGTACAAACTCAAGCACAAGTTCAATGGCCATTTGGTACGAATAAGTGCAACTGCCCTGAGGCTTGTAGGAGGCCGTTGAGCTTGATTCTTGATCTTGTGTTTGATCGTGCTGCTATTTTTTAAATAATTTGCTCTCTTAATATTCAAACTCATCCCCATCAGTTATGAAAACGGATGCTATTGCTCTCTTTGTGCCTTTCAGAATTATAGTGCTTCCCTTACTGTTAATTCTAAGTGTACCCGCTCGCACACAGCAAATACTTAAGGGTAAGGTAGTGGATGGCCAAACTCAAGCACCAATAGCATACGCTCATATTTTCCTGCTCCAGGAGCAACGCACGGGCGTATTTTCCAATGAAACCGGTCATTTCCAGATCGGATTTGAGGCGTTCAGTGATAGTGATACGCTGGTGGTGAGCCAGATCGGTTATCAAACGGCTTTTATTCCGGTGCGTGAAGCCGGGGATCAATTGGATGTTCAACTCGAGGCAACCAGCTATCAGCTCAGCCAGGTTACGGTTTTATCCGACCAGGCGCTAAGCGATCTGGTTAGAAGAGCTATTGAGAAGATCCCTGACAATTACGGAGCAGAGGCCTATACCCTGGGCGGTTATTACCAGGAATACACGATCACCGATGACGCCTACACCGAATTGATGGAAGCTTTTGTCCATATTCAAGATGCGGCTTATACTTCTCCCAGGCAGGAAAGTGTGATCAAGCTCGAAGCCTTAAGAAAAAGTGATGATCAAAGGAATGGGATGGTCTATTTTCAGGAAAATAAGAGCAATCAAATAATTGACCTGTACGAAGACTATAATCATGTAAGGGCAAGATTTTTCCACCCCATTGGCGGCCAGGGGGAAAAACAGTTGTTAAAAAATTTTGACTTCTATAATCTGGGAGAATACGTAGAAAACGGGGATACTTTGATCAGGATAGGGTTTGAAAAAGCCGGCAAAAAGTCAAGCGATCAGGACCGTTCCTTCTCCCGGGGAGAAATGGTGATCTGCAAATCGGATCTGGGTATTACCCGCATTACCAGAGATGCTGCCAACTATGGTATCTACCACGAAAGTTCCTACCAAAAGATAGCCGGTAAATATTACCCGCAGAAGATCGTGACTCGTCTAAACAATCTGCATGTTGGCAAAAGTGAACATACTCATATCAATTCGAGGCAATTGTTCATATACGGCATCTTGCCACCGGGCCATGCCGATCAAGGAGAATTATTGGAAAAGAAAAACAACCTGCACCAATCATCATTAGCCTACGATGAAACTTTTTGGAAAAATAATGCCATCCTGCAGCCGGTTCCTGCCGAATCCGTCATGAAAATGGACATGGAGCGTTCGCGCTCTTTGGAGGAGCAATTTAGAGCAAATGCCACTCGGACCAAGGGCAAAAAATAGCATTTTTATCGATTCCGGATTGGCTGAATAGTTATCCCGGTTCGTTGCTTTGCCAAAAGTCGTACAAGTACGGTGAGTTGGATTGCCTCTACCGGCAACCGTATATGAAAATGCTGCAGGCAGTGAAGCATCCAACATTTCCAACATATTCGTGTCAGTTATTTCCCTATTTCTGAATTGTCATTTTAAAGTCTTAATTGTCGCAATCCTGGTTTAATAATTTGGTTTTCAGCCGTTTTTTTCGTAATATAGCGAAATTCAAAAATGAGCTGAGTGCAGCCGTTTTCATCGTAACACATTTGAAGAAGACTATAGCTACTTTTTGTTTTAATAAACTCATTCCGGCCGTTCGACCCGGAATGCTCTTTCCTAACCAATATCTAACTAAGTATCCCGAAAAGAACATTACCTCCCGGGTAAAGACCCGGTGGGCAATGATTTGATATTTTTTTCACTAAATTGATACATAATGCGAGTAAAAAGGAATTTTGAGTGGGGAAAAGGCAAGTATTATTTCACCATTAAATCGTTCCCGACAAACATTACCATTTACCGTAAGACGAAGGAAGCCGCTCAATTGGCTTTTATGAGATACCAGCAGGTGGGCAAAGATGTAGAGTGGCATGGCAAGTGGAATGGTAAAGAATTCACAGAAACCAGCCTGGCCGAATTTTCATTGACGGCCTGATGGATAGGAGCCGGTTGATCGAACAACCGGATCCACCGAACACAAGAAAAGCACAATGGCGTATGGATCTATCCTGTACGCCATTGTCATTTTTAGATATTTAAATTGGCCGAAAACTTGGGATAAGCCGGCAAATACGCTAAGTTTCGTCCTTATTTAACCTTTTCCCGGTTCGTCAATCATAAGATCTTAACTCCTGCAACAAGGAGATCTACCTGCTAATTGGTTAAGGATAAACCACTGATTCAGGATGATTGCTCTTGACTACCCGGAATTCTATTTTCTTAATCAACAAAACATGAATAGACCAGCTTTTCTTCTGCTCACCCTGCTGATTGCCGGCTGTGCCACAGCTCAGGAGATCACCGATCCGAAAGTTACCGAAGTGTGGGAACCCGTTCCGGCAAAAGTCACACCAGGTGTTTTCCCCAACAGCCCGCCTTCCGACGCCATCATTCTGTTTGATGGCAAAGACCTCTCTCAGTGGCATAAATCCGCCCTGGGCTACGGCGGCAGCATGCCCGAAGTTAAGGCCGTTATCGAAAAATACGGCACTGTAACCAAATACGAAAATGCCGGCTGGGATGTGATTGACGGTGCCATGGTCGTAAAACCAGGTGCAGGCCCCATTGAGACTAAGCAGTCTTTCGGTGATTGCCAGTTACATATTGAATGGCTGGCGCCGGTAGATCCCGGCAAGGAAGGCCAGGGCTACAGCAATAGTGGTGTTTTCCTGATGAGCAATTACGAGATACAGGTCCTTAATTCCTATGATACCCAGACCTATTCCAACGGACAGGCCGGAGCGATGTATAAGCAATCCATCCCGCTGGTGAATGCGAGCCGTCCTCCGGGAGAATGGCAAACCTACGATATCGTTTTTATGGCCCCGCGCTTTGCAGATGACGGTAAATTGCTAAAACCGGCTTCCATTACGGCTTTCCACAATGGCGTGCTGATCCAGAATCACTTCGAACTGCAGGGCCCCTGTATCTATATCGGTAAGCCCTATTACATTCCTCACCCGGATAAACTGCCGCTTATACTGCAGGACCATGGAAACCGGGTCCGTTTCCGGAATATCTGGATTAGAGAGTTGTAAGTGGAGGTTAGCATGAGTCCCTGTTTTAGCCAGGGCTGTAAGGGCATAAAATCAGCACTCTACAACATGGGCATTGTTGCCGGTTGCCGGTTATTCCGTTGACCAACCGGTAACCGGCAACATATGGATTCTCAATATTTGACGGATATTTTTCCCAAAACCTCGCTATTCTTCTGAAAATGCGGGATGATCTATGTTTACTTGCTTCAAGTCTTTACTCTGCTTCCTTTATTTTTTCTCCGTCTCTTATTGTATTTTTGCCGCCGGAAAAATTCAGACAACAAATTATGATCAATATTACTGTTATTGACCG
This sequence comes from Lewinella sp., assembly GCA_020436695.1. Taxonomy (GTDB): domain Bacteria; phylum Bacteroidota; class Bacteroidia; order Chitinophagales; family Saprospiraceae; genus Flavilitoribacter. The sequence continues at coordinate 5,665 of JAGQXH010000097.1, forward strand.
GGAAGGCGAAGCGCACCAGTTGGAAGCTCCTACCGATATGAATATGAACATGATGGAGCTGTGTAAGGCTTATGAATTACCGGTAAAGGGGACCTGCGGGGGAATGGCGCTTTGTTCTACCTGCCATATGTACATTGAAAGCGAGCACGAATTGCCGGAAATGACCGAAGACGAAGAAAATATGCTGGATCAGGCCTTTTTTGTGGAAGACAACAGCCGTTTGGGATGTCAGTTGAAACTGGCCGACAATATGGAAGGCCTGGTGGTCCGGCTGGCACCGGAGGACACCGAAGAATGAAAACTTTTTCTGTCCGAACCGGAGGGGCGATCAAGAGAGCTGAATTATTTGTTCAATGGATAATTTTGCCTGATCCGACAATAATTGTCGAATTTCAGAAAAGTCTTTACCTTGAGTAAGGCATAACCTAATTATTAACTCCAAAGGAAAATTCAACACTATGCGCTGGGAAGGACAAGAAAGAAGTTCTAACGTAGACGATCGCCGCCGTCGCCAGATGCGGAACGTCGGTGGAGGTATTGGTATCGGGACCATCATCGTCTATCTGATCATGACCTTTATGGGGCAGGATGCTTCAGCATTGCTGGAACAACCGTCCGGTACAACCACTTCCACCGAAGTAGAGACCGGCCCACGGCCAGATGATAAACTGGCAGAACTGGTTGAGGTTACGCTAAAGAAAACGGAGAACGTCTGGAACCGGATCTTTCCCGAACAGCTCAATCGGCAATATAGAGAACCTACTTTGGTGCTGTTTTCCGGTCAGGATCAATCCGCCTGCGGCTTTGCCAGTGCGGCTACCGGTCCTTTCTACTGTCCGGCAGATCAGCAGGTATACATTGACCTGAGCTTTTATCAGGAGCTGGCTACGCGCTTCCAGGCACCGGGCGATTTTGCTATGGCTTATATCGTTGCCCACGAAGTGGGACATCACGTTCAGAATTTACTGGGTATTACGCAGCAGATGGAGCAGCAGCGCCGTCGACTGAGTCAAACGGAATTCAATAAACTATCCGTACGACTCGAACTGCAGGCCGATTTTCTGGCCGGGGTTTGGGCGCATCACGCCGAAGCAGCGGAACGTATACTGGAAGAAGGTGATATTGAGGAAGCCATGCGGGCAGCGGCAGCGGTTGGAGATGATCGCATTCAGAAGCAGGCGCGCGGGTATGTAGTGCCTGACTCCTTTACCCATGGTACTTCAGAACAGCGGGTACGCTGGTTCATTAAAGGTTTTAAGACCGGCGATCTGTCGCAGGGAGATACCTTTAGTGCTACTTCTTTGTAGCCGATCCTATTAGGAACGATAGTAGGAGGACAGCCTGGTGAATTCAATTTGCCGGGCTGTTCTCGTATTACCCGGAGCGAACAAAGTGTCTGAAATAGTAATTCCTTAAGATATATCACCCATAAAAACAGATACTCATGAAAAAAGGAATTGCTGTAATGCTGCTGATTTTAGGAATGGCGCTGCTGGTCCTCGGAATAGTAGGCGCATTTGGACAATTGAGCCTGGGATCATTTACCTGGATCGCGCTTATTCTCGGCATTATCTTCTTCCCTTCAGGGATCAGTCTGATGAAAACGACCCGTAGTGCCTGAGCTGCCGGAACAATCCGGATCTGACAATGGTTTTGTCCCGAATTGATGGTTTTTAATGCTATATTTTGTGTTATTGGTGCAGATTGTAGCTATGTGGTTAATATAGCATGTAAAGAAGGCAAATACCGGCTGGATCGGATTTTCGAATCATTATACTTTTGTCGTGGAATAATTGCCGGTAGATTTCGATATACCGGTATATGATAGGTGAAACCGGAAACTGCAGGCCGGCTGGTGTCGTGCAGTTTTCCACAAAAAAATAACCCATGACCAAAGGATTTTTGATCGATATGGACGGCGTGATCTATAGCGGTAACGAACTGATTCCCGGAGCGGATACTTTTATAGTGGAATTGAAACGCCGCAAACTTCCCTTTTTATTTCTGACCAACAACAGTCAGCGCACACCACGTGATGTGGTGAATAAACTGGCCGGCCTCGGCATTGAAGCGGAGGAGGAAAATGTGTTCACCAGTGCCATGGCAACCGGCTGGTTTCTGGCACGTCAGAAACCGTATGGTTCTGCTTATGTATTAGGTGAAGGTGGATTGCTGACCAGTTTACACGAGAACGGCTATTCCCTGGTTACCCAGGACCCCGATTTTGTGGTGGTGGGAGAGGGACGCAATTTTACATTGGAAATGGTGAATAACGCCGTAGAAATGATCCTGAGTGGCGCTAAACTTATCGCTACCAATCTGGACCCTTCCCCCAAAAAGAAAGGATGGACTAACCTCGGGATTAAGGCGATAGTATCCATGCTGGAAGAAGCTACCGGTGTGAAGGCCTTTTCGGTAGGTAAACCCAGTCCGGTGATGATGCGCGTAGCACGGAAAAAGCTTGGACTCGCTACCGTTGATACGACCATCATCGGCGATACGATGGACACTGACATTCTGGGAGGCATTCAGGTAGGCTACCAAACGATCCTGACGCTTACCGGCGTATCTAAAAAAGAAAACCTTCACAAATATGCTTTTTCTCCGGACCTGGTTGTACACGGGCTAATGGACCTGGATCTGGACGAATGGCTGAAAGACTCGAATCCTGCCAAGATCAAAGCGGAAAGTAAAAACGGTGTTAACGGAGTGCTCGCAAAACTGGCATCCTGAAAATAATTGAGGCGAGTTGCCGGTTAACCAGTTGTCAGTTAGTCGTGGCAGTACTAAAAGTCCAGGTTTTTAGCCTGGATTTTAGGTAAATGAGGGCTTCTATTCGGTTAATTTCGTGTTGATCAGCTCCATTTTGTCTTTGCTGACAACAACTGACGACTGATCACTGACAACTTGGATTAATTAGCACATTTTTTCTAACTTGGTAACCATAATATATTTTTCCTTCAACACATGTTGCCCTGATCATTATGGATTACCATGCCTTCTACCGCAGGAGTATTGAGCAACCGGAAGATTTTTGGAGAGAACAGGCTCAGTCGCTGGACTGGTATCAATTTCCCAATACGATCCTGTCGCGGGATGAGAGTGGATACTACCAGTGGTTCGCTGATGGAACACTGAATCTCAGCTATCTCTGCATCGACAAACAGCTTGCTGACGGCTACGGCGATCAGTTGGCAGTTATCTATGATTCACCGGTAACTTCCACGAAAGAATATATCACTTATCGTCAGTTGCACGATGAGGTAGCCCGGCTGGCTGCCGGATTGCAGGGCCTGGGATTGCAGGCGGGAGACACAGCCATTATTTATATGCCGATGATCCCCCAGGCCATATACGCTATGCTGGCCTGTGCCCGTATCGGAGTGATCCATTCCGTCGTTTTCGGTGGATTTGCGCCACACGAACTGGCGATCCGGATCGATGACTGCCGGCCAAAAGTGATCCTGACTGCTTCCAATGGTATTGAGATCGAGCGGATCATTCCCTACAAGCCATATGTAGATCAGGCAATAACCGAAGCTGCACACCAGCCGGAGCATGTGGTTATTTATGATCGGACTCAGGGGGCACCGATGCCGCATCAGGACCGTGATGTAGATTATCAGACACTGGTGGACGCTGCAGATCATGCCGCCCCGGTACCACTGGCGGCCACACATCCGCTTTACATTTTGTATACTTCCGGCACCACGGGGACTCCCAAAGGAATTGTGCGTGACTCAGGTGGCCATGCCGTTGCCCTCAAATTCTCGATGAAATATGTATACGGGGTGGAAGAAGGGGATACTTATTGGGCCGCCAGTGATGTCGGATGGGTGGTTGGGCACAGCTACATCGTATATGGTCCGCTGCTGAACCGGAATACCACCATCCTATTTGAAGGTAAACCCATTAAAACGCCGGATGCTTCTACTTTCTGGCGGGTGATCAGTGAACATCAGGTGAAGGTAATGTTCACTGCTCCTACGGCCATCCGGGCCATCAAAAAAGAGGCCCCACAAGGGCTTTTACTCCGGCAATTCGACCTGTCCTGCCTCAAATATCAGTTTCTGGCCGGAGAACGCTGTGATGTTGCCACCCTGCAGTGGCTGGAAGAACAATTGAAAGTACCGGTGATCGATCATTGGTGGCAGACGGAATCGGGCTGGCCCATGCTGGCCAATATGGTAGGAGTGGAGCTCCAAAAAGTAAAACCGGGCTCGGCTACGCTACCGGTTTGTGGCTTTGATATACAGATATTACAGGAAAATGGGGTTCAGGCTGCAGCTGATGAAGAAGGCTATGTAGCGGTCAAACTACCTCTTCCTCCCGGAACATTGATGAATTTGTGGGGAAATCCGCAACGATTTAGGGATGGTTATCTGAAACGTTTTCCCGGATATTACTTTTCCGGCGATGGCGGATATCGGGATACTGACGGATATATATTCATCACCGGCCGGGTTGACGATATCATCAATGTAGCCGGACACCGGCTTTCTACCGCTGAAATGGAGGAAGTAGTCGCCTCACATCCCGCAGTGGCCGAGTGTGCTGTATTTGGCATTTACTGCGAACTAAAAGGGCAAAAACCTTTAGGCCTTGTAGTACTCAAAGCCGGAGAAGACATTGAACCGGCTCAACTGGAAAAGGAGATCGTACAGGATATTCGCAACACCATCGGTGCAGTAGCCTCTTTCCGGGAAGTGCGCGTTGTCAAACGCTTGCCAAAAACCCGTTCGGGAAAGATCCTTCGTAAACTGCTCCGCCAGATCGCCAACAAGGAAGAATACAAGGTGCCTTCTACCATTGATGATGTAGAGATCATCGAAGAGATCGAAACGGTAATGCGTACCTGAGTGCCGGCCGTACGGTCAATTTTGAAAAAGTGATCATTCTCTGGCATCAATTTGCTTTCCCAACCTCCTGCTATTTACAGGTCTCCGACGATCTTATTCAGTGGCGCACGATCATGCAGATTGGGTACATTTTCCCGGTTTCTAACACATGAAATCGAAGCACTCTACTGAAGAGTGCCTATTCAACAAACACCTTAAAAATCCAATCTGATGAAAACCTTAGCCCTGTTATTGTTTACAATAGTGACAGCCACCTGGCTCCCACTGAATGCCCAGATCTCTGCTTCTTTTGTTCATAACAGCGAACGATGGAGCATTATCCCCGGAACAGTACCCGTCAAGCACCAGGCCGGAGGCCCGACCAACGGCTATATTTATAGTGCTGACATTCTACAGCAAAATCAGGCGATCAACTGGTTTTTTACGGCTTCTCCCGCTTTTACCGGAAATTTAACTCCCTATTTTAGAGGTGCATTATCTTTTCGTATGCGATTGTTGCGCAGGGGAGCCAGTACCCTCAATGGTTTCTATGATGTGGTGATCGTAGGTGCCAACGGACAGGCACTTATTTACAAATTTGCTAATCTTCCGAATAATGAATGGACACCTTATCGCCTGAGGCTGGATGCGAAAGACCCCAACTGGCGGGTGATACCAGCCAACCAGGTGCAGGTGAATACCAGCAACAATCCCTGGTTCAGCGCAAATCTGCCTACCCCCAATGACCGGCAGTTCTTTGCCATCATTTCCAATGTGCGCAGCCTGCATATTCGCGGCGAGTTCATGGTGGGTGATGATAGTTGCGCTTTGGATGAAGTCTTTTTGAATAAGCCGAAGCAACAATAGTTTGGGTGAGGCTATCTCATAAGTCATTTGAGATAGCCTCATTAACGCTCAACCATTATCGAGTAGTTTTCGCAACACGGCCGGATTTCCGGTATAATCCCCGATATCGCTGACCTGAAAGACGAAACGGCTCTTTCCTTGTAAGTCCAGCTTCGCCATTTCAGTGGAAGAAAGATGGAAAATACGGCCGTCCTTCCCGTACACGATCAGGCTGTTAGGCGCGGCCAGATCCAGGTAGATCTTACTATTGTTGAAGGCCAGCAGACCGTTGAGACGGTGATTGACGACTTCCACTCGTTGGAAATCAAGCGTATGCCCCTTTTCGTCTTGAAAACGGGCCATGAGTTCGTGTTCATCCTCAAAGCGTTGCAGTACGTCACAATTGAACACGCCCAGACCGCGAATGCGGATGCGGGGAACAGGATCGTCAAAAGCAGTCTGTACATTGATGAACAGATCGCTGGAGCCATAGATCTCAGGCTGGTATTGATCCAGCAGCGTTCGCCAATCCGGGTTCGGGGTGGTTAGTTCTTCCCGGAAAGTAGGACCGCTATTGGAGAGGAAGGTCATACCGGTAGCCAAATTGGTATACCATCTGTATTCCCTTGAGGTGAAACTATCTCCCGGCCAACGGGGCTTACCATACCGATCTTCCCGCAGTGCATCATCCATGGCACTCAATCTCTCAGGGTTTTCCTTAATCTCTCTCGGCAATAATAACTTGACACATGGCCAAAGCAGCATGGCCTTTTCCCGGTTGGCTGCAATTTTTTCATCAAATGCTTTCTCACGTGCTCGCAACACCCGGCGATATTGAAGATAATTTTCCCGGACTACAGTCTTACTTACAGCTCTCCCTTCTTTGGTGTAGGGACGGGCCGCCAATTTGATCCGATGGTTCTGATATTTCAATTCCACCGTAAACCAGTTGTTCCTTGAACCCTTGGTTCTTTTGATCCGAATATCGGCAAACTTGGATTTGGCTCCTTTGGTGATCTTACGCAGTCTTTTAAGATCTTTATCTTTGATCTTCCAGGCGTAATCGGCAAAAGCCTGCAGCTCTTCATTTTCTCCGGACATGTCCTCCAGTCGGTAAAATGCTTGCTGACCTTTGCTCCATCCGGCGCGAAAACGGATGTTGTACAACTCCTTATTGGTATAGATCTTTCGCCAGGAAAGATGACTCACATATTGCGTGCCGGCATAGGCATCAGAAGTTTGATATTGCCGATACCGCTCACTGAAGGTCCGGAAATCCAGTTCGGGGATATAGGCGTGCTTATCAAAAATGCCGGCAGATTCCAGCAAAGCGGGGATCATATTGTAGGCCGCCTGTAACTGCGCCAGTGTGTCCGGATGTGATGCCCAATAATTTTCATCAGGCCAGGTAAGCGGTAGTTCCCCGAGTTTACTCATTTCCTTTCCGGAATACACTTCACGGGTACCTTCCTTGTTATAACGCACCAGTTCCTCTCCACTGGTCCAGGTCTGTTGTTCTTCATCCAGGCGCCAGAACTGGGTACCCTCGGCCAGTTGGGTCTGCACAAAATCCAGGCTTAGTTCTTTATCGGCCTGCAATTCCAAAGCCTGACTTTCTGGGTCGTAGGCACGGATCTCAAACATGCCGGTGGAGTTGAAATAGGCCGGCGCACCCTCAAAATCAAATTGCATGGGAATGCGACTGGCGATAAAATCGGCCGGGTCTCTAAATTCGCGGTACTGCACCAATACTTCTCCCTGCACCGGGCTGCCGTCGGGATAGGTAAAGGCATCGGCCGGGATCTGTATTTTGGTGCCCGACCGCTGGTAAATGATCTCTGTGGGCTGACTGCTGGGCACGGAATAATAGGTGCTCTCCACATTCCAATGTGCGGTCTCAATGACGACTTCCACCCGCCGGTTGCGGGCCATGGCCGCTTCGGTACCGGCATCGGATAACGGATCCAGGAATGCCAGGCCTTCCATCCGGATCTGTTCGGCCGGATAACCCAAGGTGATCAGTGCGGCTTTTACGCTGGCGGCCCGTCTTTCGGATAGCGCCTGGTTGTATTCCAGGCTACCACGGCGGTCAGTATGCCCGATCAATTGTACCCGAAACTGTTCGGGATGCTCCAACTGGCCTGCTTTTTCGAGAATGGATGCGGTGGCTTCGTCCGTCAGTACATGTTCCGCCATATCAAAATGGACGCGAAAAACAGCGCTGGGCTGAGCTTGTACCAACAGGATGAAAAAGAAAGAAAAGAATAGAAGAAGGCCTGACCGGAGGCCAAAGGGAAGTGGTGTCTGCATGGGGAAAGGTTTTATTTTCCGTTCAATATATTATATTTTTCCCACAAATGCTATTGCCTTCTCTGCGTCCATTGGTCTCCGGCCCGCAAAGTTTTGATACCGCGAAAAGTAACTTCCCCGAAATGATTAATCGTCAGCTTATTTAACATCAACTCGCCGTAAGTTACCGTCAATATGGCCCGGTCATCTTTTATAACCAGTTCTCCCCAGGCCTGGGCGGTAGACCAGAAGGTAGAGAAATCATCATTGTTCATTTTTGGGGCAAAGCTCAAATGATGGGTAGTGCCATCGTAGTGTACTCCCGACAAGGCTAATAGCAAGGACCAACTGGCCATCGCCCAGGCATAATGCACCCCGGATTCATTGTGCTCAAAGGGATTGCGTTTGAAACCGTCGTAGCGATCCTGCACGGCTGCGACGATCTCCAGCCCTTCTTCGACAAAGCCCGCGTTGATGAGGGAAGTAGCTACCTGAAATTCCACGCCCGTCCAGATCTCATCGGAATAGACAAAGGGTAAAAGGGGGCGATTGCCTTTGGGCCAGGTACACAGCACAACACCTCCTTCATCGTTCAGACCGTAAACGCGCTGTACATTGGCAAAATCGCGCAAGGGCCGGATGAAATTGTGATCATAAACGGCTTTGATGGCCTTATTCGTTTTTTCCTCATCGAGGATGTAGCCCAATCCTGAGATGAAGGCCAGGTACTGGCCCAGTAACTGGTCGGATAAACAACCGTTGCCGTACTGGTATTTCGGAATAGCACTGTCGTCGGCACCGGCCGGCTGGTACTCGGTATGCTCATCTTGCTCCGGATCATCGCCGATGATCTGTATGAAGTAATCGCCGTTCCATAGCATTTCTTCGGTAAGTTTTACTCCGCTCTCATAGACTACTCGATATTCGCGGGCCTTATCCGTTTCTCCCATGACTTCGGCCATTTCCGCACCCGCTTTCAGTGCGGCCAGATATACGGATGTAGTCATTGAACTGGGGCCGTAAAAATTGATGTCGTAGGTATTGTGCTGCCGCCCAGTGAGAATGCCACGCTTGTCCGGATCCCAGACGGTCTGACTTTCCTGGAATTTATATCGCTCTTCCGACACGGTCCCCGGGCCGTACCAGGCGAATTCAAGCGCTTTTTTGATTTTCGGCCACAGCCGTGACAGCCATTCTTTATCCCCACTCAATTTCCACTCCCGGTAGGCACGCACAATGCTTCCCATCTGGCCGTCAGCCGCAGCCGGCCCGTTAAACCAGTAATCACCGATGGGCAATACCGAACGGTGGGTTTGAAATCCATTATCGAAAGTATTGTGCAGAAATTCGATCCCGCGCATTTTTGGCTCCAGGCTCGGGAAAAGTGAGGCCAGGGCTTGTTCGTAATTCCAAACGTGGGTACAGGTGCCGGGGCAACACCAGCCGGTAGTGAGTACGCCTTCAAAACCGTGCACATTGCCGGCGCTGGTATGCTGGATCAGATTAGTGCGGATGCTGGCCGCCTGGGTGGTCAGGGCCTCGATTACGCTTTCCGGATAAGAGGAGCCGTACAAAAGATCGGCAAATTGTTGACTTCGCCCGTGCAGTTCATCTTCCTGTTCAAGGAATTGCTGCAGTGCATCGGCGGCACTGGTAAAATGATCACTGTAGGCATTGCCAAACGTTTTTTCTTTCGCCGCATCGATGCCGAATACTTCTCCGGCGCTGAAGGTGCGTTGTGGGAAATACCAACTTAGATAAAACGGCAGGCGGGCTTTTTCACCGGGTGCTGTGGATGATGGGATGGAAATTGCCGTTTATCTTTGGCATTTTATTCCATTGCATGCCTTCTTTTATGCCTTTTTTGATGAGATCTGCCCGCTGGTGCCAGGATTCCAGGTCATCCCATTCAGCGGCGAATTGCTTCATCATTACATTGGCTTCGTCTTCGGTCCAGTAGCGACCAACGCAGAGCAGGTCGTTTTGAGCGGAGATGGAAAAACTCAGACAGAGCAAGAGTGGTAAAACGAAGGTCAATAGTTTCATTATCTTGTTAGGTTGGTTTATAGACTTATCAAAGGAAGTGCCTCTCCTTCTCCTTTCAGCTTCTCATCATCTAAACAATGCAGGCAAATCACCTGTGGTTGGCTATCTTTATAAATGTAAAAATAAATCTTTAACCCACTCATCATTTTCAATGAACAAAAGAAACGCACTTTATTTGCTTGGTCTCTTTCTATTGGTGTTCAGTTCCTGCACATCAAAGATCAGTGGACCTTTAAAAGTGAGTTCTGCCAATCCCCGCTATTTTGAAAACGCTCAAAAACAAGTGATCTATCTGACGGGTTCTCACACCTGGAATAATTTCAAGGATTTCTCCTATCAACATGACCGTCCGCCTTTTGATTTTCCGACATATTTGAAATTCCTGAAAAATCATGATCACAACTTCATCCGGTTATGGACGTGGGACCTGCTCAATTGGGAAACCGAAGGAATGGAGCACCCAGATTACAATGCATTCCGCATCGGACCTTTTGCCTGGGAACGAACAGGGCCGGGTCTGGCCGCCGACGGCCTGCCTAAGTTTGATCTGCTCAGATTCGAAGAAGCTTATTTTGACAGGTTGGAACGGAGGGTCAGACAGGCCCGCCGGCAGGGGATCTTCGTGTCGGTGATGCTTTTTGAGGGCTACGGGACACAATTTACC
>JAGQXH010000980.1 GCA_020436695.1 Lewinella sp.
CGAGAGTAAAATTTTGATTTTCAATATTTTACTTGACTCGTGAGCACATCAAAACACGAACACATGAACACTCTCTATGGGAATTTTCGGCGTGTGTCCTTCTCTTCTTCCTAGATCTATCTGGCTAAATCCATTAGTCCATTAATCCAAACCTCCCTTCGTCCAATACTCCAATTGCGCACAAAGATAAAACCACCTGAGAAAAGTGTAAGTACCCGATGTTGGAATAGCTGAAAAATTGTCGGAAAGCAGTCAGGATTATTTTGGCACTTCGCCTCCTTTAGGACCGTAGAAGATCACCCAGGTACAAAAATCGTCGGTGAAATCTTCAAAGCGGTGTTCTACTCCGGCCGGAACGAATAGGAAATCTCCGGGGCCGAAAGTGGCGCACCGGCTACCGTTGAGAAAAGTGCCGCTACCGGTAATGACAACATATACCTCATCGCGCTCGTGCGGCTGTTGCAGGTCGACCTTATCCGGCTTGTAGATCTCTACCGACAGGGTGCCGTGCTCAAAAAGATTGAGGAAGACGTGATTGGCCGCCTGGAGTTTTTCCAGTGCTTCAGTGGGTGTTATCTGCATTTTTATTGATTCTGTGATGTTGGAATGCTGTGATCCTGTGATGTAGACATACATAAGCAAAGCGTCTTGAAACCTACCCGGAAAATTATCAAGCACGACATAGATAGCCATTCAACTACCGGAGGGCGCATCCATTACAGCATCACAACATTACAGTATTTCAACATCGATAAGGTTATCATCCGTTATCCGGTCGATCAATTTGTTATACGGATCAATACCGGCTTTTACCGGCAACTCGTCCACTACGATCTCGATCTGGTGCTGCCCCGGTTCCAGCCAGTGCTTCCGGAGATAAAGCGGATGCTTTTCCGTCATACCGTACTGATTTTTTCCATCCGGACCAAAAATACCGATCTCGATGAGGCTGGCTTCGGTGGGTTGACCGGTTTCATTGCCGTTGCCGTCATAGGTCAGTTTTTTGGTATCTATGGTCATCTTTACGCGGTAGCGGCCGTCATCCGTAGGCGTAGCGGTAGCAGTAACGGCCCGGTTCTCATACAGCGTTATGGTTTCAAAACTTTCTTTCAGGAAGTATTGCAAAGAATCGGGCGTCACTTCCTGCATATAGCGATACCAGTCCAGAGAAGTAGCGTAAGGTGGTTCATTGCGCAGAGCGTAATCTTGCAAAAAATGCTGGAAGGCCAGATTGAGTGAATCTTCTCCGAGATAATCCTGAAGGGTGTACATGATGTTCGCCCCTTTCCGATACCATACATAAGCCTGGGTATCATTATCGAGCAGGGTCTTTTCGAATTTGCCCTCGTTTGCCCGGCCGGTCAGATAGCTATTCAGCTCGTACTTGAGAAATTTGGGCATCACAGCCTCCCCGTACCGCTTTTTCAATACCATCATGGCCCCGTATTGCGCCATGGTTTCCGATATCTGGTTGGAGCCCCGGGTAGCACTGGGTGCGATCTGATGGCCCCACCATTGATGCGCCACCTCGTGAGCCGTTACGTAGAATGCATAGTCCGTATCTTCCGGATCACTGAAATCGGCTACCCAGCCGAAGCTTTCGGCGTAGGGCACGGTGTTGGGAAAAGACTGGGCAAAGCTGGCGTAACGCGGAAATTCCAAAATCCGCATTTGCTGAAACTGAAAAGGCGAAAAATTGGCATTGAAATAATCCATGGAAGCCTTTACCGATTCATTCAGACGATCGAGATTGTAGTTGTGCGTAGGATGATGATAGATCTGGATCTTTACTTCCTGCCCGTTCGCTCCATGCCAGGTATCTTCTTCCACGGCATATCGAGCCGAAGAGATATTGAAAAAATTCTGGATCAGACCGCGGTTGCGATAACGGAAATAACGCCGGCCATTTTCCTCCCATTCCTCTTCCAGTCGGCCCGGGGCCATAGCGATCTGATCGGGAGAGGTACTGATCACCGCTTCAAAGGTGACGAAGTCAGCATCATCCTCAAACAACAGATTACGCAAACCAAAACTGTCGGTGGGTGGTGGGGCTACATAGTCTTTAGGTTCCAGGCCGTGCTTTTTACGTTGCAGGTCACTGGATATCTCCTTCTGGTTATTATAACCGAAAGTGGGGAAAATACCACTGTTGAGGAAACTGCCATTATGAATAATCTCCCGCTGATAGCCCTCATTGGGAAAGCCCTGATAGGCCAGATTCACCTCGATCTCCAGGGTAGCCGAATCACCGGGTAACATAGGCCGGGGCAAATGGTAGATCTCAAACTGATGAACTGAGTCATACAAAATGCTCTCCGGACTTTGCCCGTCGATGGTGAATTTAACGAGTTCCCCTTCTTTTTGGGAAAAGCTGTAATTGACATATAATGAATCAATCGTTTCCGGACTCTTATTTCTGATCTGGAAAAGCCCCTGGG
>JAGQXH010000981.1 GCA_020436695.1 Lewinella sp.
TAGCTCTTCAAAGGACGGCGGTGCTTTTTTGTCTTCCCCGGCTCGCTGCAATTTGGTGGAAACAGCGTCATCCTCTTCCTGTTTTTGCACTGCTTCTTCCTTATCTCCCATCTTCTGCACCGGCTCCTCTTTGTCGTCCTGCTTTTGTATGGGTTTTTCCTGGATATCCCGATCGTGTTTCATGGCTTCATCCTTAGTACCGAATTTTTCGTACTCCTTGGGAGTCGCCAGTTTGGTCCGGTTGACTTCAGACTTTTTTTCGAGCTTTTCCTCTCCTCCTTCTTCCTGGCGATTGATGGCCTGTTTGGCGACGGTATCCGCTTCTTTTTCTTCTTTGCTATCGGGTGCCCCTACCGTCAGGCCCTTTTTTTGAACGGCGCTATTATTATTCGTCTGAAAAAACGGCTGCTTTTCCGCCTTTCCCTGGGAAAAGAATGGTTGCTTTTGTTCTTCGTTCTTCGGATTCCGATGGCGACGTGATCTTCGACTGCTTTTCATGATAAGCGTTTTGGTGGATAATACCGTATAAATGGAATATCGACAGGAACTATAATCAAGCCATTTTACTCTTCGAGGGAAAAATGAATGAGGTCAATAAAATCAAATTTCCCCTCCTGCCGGCCTATAGTGGGCTGCCAGCGCGGATGCAATTTCAGATATGACTGATCATCGTGTTGCATAATAGTCATAAAGCATTCCCCCAGTATCAGGCTTCCTACCGGCCCCAGATGCTTACCATTATTTCCAAGCACTTCCGCTTCCCGGAGGATATAAAACCATAAGGGCGTACCGGGAAAACCAAGTTTGCGGCTCTCCTCCACTTCGATCACCGGAAAACTGAGCCGACGGGCCACATCTTCGCCGGAGGGCAGGCCGTAGACCTCTCCGCGTTTCAGATTGCGATAGGGCAGTGATTTTTCCCGGCGATCGTTGCTGTGAATAAAAGGTATATTATGTAAAGAACGGTCAATCTTAGTATCGATCTTTCGGGCATATTGCACCTTATTGTCCCCGAAATCGAATAGATAGTGCCAATCCACATACTGCTCCATTTCCGAGAAAAAGCCCAGCTCAAAAAGCTGTTTGTTCAATTTGTCACTGATCCGGTTACGCCCCCGGGTCTGGGAATGCCCAACCCGGAACACCGCACCGGAAAATTCCAGCGGCATAGCAACAGGCCGGCGGTAATAACGGCAACCGTTTTCCATTATACTGCGAAAGATCTCGGGATCCATCATTTTGTGCAGGTATTCATGGATGATCAGCCAGTGGTAATGCCAGATCACCTGCCTACGCGCCATCTGGAAAATATTTGGAGGACAGGAGAGGCGCCGCAGATAATCTACCATCCGGTTGTGAAAGCGGATAAAAAGCACCTGTAGGCGACTGACGATGAAATTCTCATCATTCCGGGCGTCCGGGATGATGGCAATACACTGCTTGTTGCGCTGCAGGTCGTACCAGTGATGGTTAGCATCAGAGAATTGCTTGCCCAACAGCAATTTATCGGTATCCTGATGATCGTAGTAAAAGGTCTGGGTCTTCTGGCCGTAAAGACAATCCAGATCCAGGTTGATGGTCCTGTCATTCTGGAGGAAATCGTTCTCCGGCCGCCCCTGGAACCTGGAGTTATCCTCAAAGGTCATATCATGGGCCAGCCATTGCCCGAAGATGGCCAGGCCGTTGGTGATGGTCGTACTGTCTCCTTCGGGATGACAGTCACCGTAGTCCATCATCTTCTGGGACAGCATCCACAGCCGGTTGTCCTGGACATCCAGCGGATCCAGCTCGGGAAAAAGCCGCAGAAAATGGGCTTTTTCGCGGGTGGTGAAGGTGGGGTTTTGGTGGGAGTGCATGGTGGTTTTATTGAAAAATCCAACTTTTATTTAATCAAAATTGAAGGTAGTGCTTTACTATTAGTCAAAATGCCACTATTAGAATTAAACTTATTTGGTTCTCCAATCACCTGATGGATCAGTAGACCAAAGAATCCTATCTCCGTCCAAAGTTTCAAAGTATAAAACATCATCTAAGCCCAATTCTCTAGCTCTAATAAGTAATCTTATAGCCTGATCCCTATCCTGAGCTACTAAAAATGCTCTTTCAATTAGCAAACCATTTTTGGTTTTCCCATTGGAAAGGAACCTTTTTATTTCTTCTGCTGTCTCTTTATCAATTTCACTGTCTGATTTAATGCTATAAATTTTGTACGCCTCCTCAAGCTCTTCATCATAGAAATCAAAAAACTCACTATCATTTAGTTCATCAAGACTACCCAAGTAAGTATAAATCATATCTCCATATTCATTAAAGTTATCATCTGACTCAAGAGATAGATTATCGTAACACCAGTCTTCTCTGGCAACCAAAGCCTTTGTCACAGAATCTTCATTTATGAATTTGCCAGCCCACTTAATACAAATTAGGCCCTTATCA
>JAGQXH010000982.1 GCA_020436695.1 Lewinella sp.
TTCAATATCTATGGGAGGCCGATAACGCTAATGGGTTGTGGTTGAAATTCAGAAAAAGAACAAAAGCTACCAAGAATTCATTTTTTGGGGAGCACAAGAAAAAAATGCTTCTGGTGGTACTTCTGCTGGCCTGCCTGTTGGCCGGAGGATTGACCTACAGCTTCCAAAAGCGTCCATTCAAAGCTTATCGTTATACTTTCACCGATTCAAATCTGGATCGTCTTGAAAAAGAGGGATGGTTCTTATTTCCCGATTCCATCAATCTGGATCTTTGGAATGATCCATCGATCCAATCCAGTCCCTTACTGAATTTGAAAACTCATCCGGGGGGATCATGGCTGGAGAACCGTAATTATACTCCCAAGACCATCAACACCCTGACCCATCCGATCCAATGTGGTGAATGCTGTGAAATACTGGTTAAGTTGGTAGACTTTAATCCTTACCAACGCTATCAGCAGGCCGGCTTTTTCCTTTTTTATGGAGATAGTGAAATTCCCAGTATTCATTTTGCTCATGCCTCTGCTGGAAGAGAAAGTCATATACAGGCGGTAAAACGGAACGGATTGTACGCCAACGAGCACCTCCTTCCTTTTGAACAGTACAAAAAGCGCTCAAAAGTGAGCGACATTGTATTAAATCCCACTAATCATAGGTTTGAGCCTAAGACCACGGTTGATTCTACTGTACTCAAACTTGTTATCCAGGGATCTCATTATTTTTTCTTGTACAAAACGGATCAGAACGATTACACACCGGTAGGTAGTAAAAAGATCGAATTTGGATCACCCTCGTACATCGGCCTTACAGCTTTCCAGGGGCGTCCGGATGTGCCGTACCCGGTGTTCCCAACCGCATCAGTGATCGATGCCAAATTTGAGTATGTGGTTGTGAAAAAGTGTGAGTGAAGTCCAACATTGTACTGAAAAAGGACTTGTTTCATTTTCAAATCACAACAAATTGAATTTTACTTAACCTGAGAATAACTGTTGTTTTGTTGAATCCGAATCAACCTTCTACAATGTTAGAAGAAAGAATTCTGTAAGTTGTACCATCAAAATTTGCGATTGCCCCTACCGTTCTGATGCAAGAAATAAAACCCCCTGCTTGGCTTAACCGAATACCCCATTCATTAGAAAATGAATATCGGCTACCATTAACACTGAGATATCCTTCAGCGCCTGGAGTTAAAGAATAAGTATGTCGACCGGTATATCTGCCACTCAACCAATCACTCGGCGAGTACAATACGATATTGACAGCATTATTGTAATCATTCTTTATCTTAATATAACCTTTCCTGATCAAGTTATTCTCTCTTAACCTTTCAATCCTACTTCCAAGATGAGTGGAGGATCTATTGACATTATTACAGTTTGGATCGAAAGGATAAACTACAAAAAAGGCAGTAGCTTCAGAAGTTCCTCCGGGACCGGTAACTGTCAATTTCACTTCTCTCGCTCCTTCAAAATCAAAGACATACTTGGGCGATTTTTGTGAAGAAGTGCCTTTTCCTCCCTCGAATTCCCAAAAATAGGAATCTATCTCTCCTGTCGATTTATTAATCATCGATACATTTGTTCGATCAGCAATAATTTTCAAATTCGGGTCTTTCGTGAAGGATGCAACTGGAGCCGGCGGAGTCGGTATATTTTCTTCCGGATCACAAGAAAAGAGCATAGAAAAAAAGAACATCAAGATGATTTTTTTCATTTTTCTCAATTTAGAGTTAAAAACGGTCAATTGTTCTAAAATCTGAGTTGATCATACCATTCCCCTCTGAGGTTTAGTTCATTTCCAACCAAAAAAGCACAGAAAATCTATGAACAGAAGTGATCTAGGGTAAACTGGGAGAGCAGAATATTGAGATTTTTGGATATTGAGGCATTGATGGATTGCGCTATTGAATCAAGAGAAAGTCTACCCAATAGCCCAACCCCTATTCGTTACCATTAATAGCAGGGCACTACTTCCGTATCTACCAATTCGCCCCCCACGATGTCATTATCGACACCGCAGTCTTTGATACTAATGCCGGGGGAAGAGATCACCTTATTTTCAAAGGAAGTTGGCGTGAGGAAGCCGAAGCGCTCGGAATCGCCAGCCAATTCTACGTCAGCGTCCGCATTGCGCGAGGCTTCGTTCATGACCAGTAGATTATTGTTGGCCCCATCGATGACGATGAGGCCCACGTGGAAGTTGCCATCAGCCGTATTGTGGTGTGCAATCCAGTTGGTGGCTGAATTTTCCGAGCTGACGATACTGCCGTCTGGGAGCGGGATCGCAGCCGGCACTTTGCATAGGATAAGCCCGATAAAATTGCTGTTGGTCGTATTACCGGAAGCCAGGCCGCTTTCATCGCAGGCCCAGATACCGAATACCGTATTGGAGACCTGGTTGTTGAAAATGCGGGTGCGGTCGCCATTGATATTGATG
>JAGQXH010000983.1 GCA_020436695.1 Lewinella sp.
GGTAAAATCTTCGGTCGGTTGTTGCAGGTCCCGGTAGTAAACCGCGTTGCCGTCCGGGCCTTCCAGCAGGGAGATCACCAGATAGCGTTCATCCGCCGTCATTTCACCGAAGACATTGCGTTTAGGGTTGATGCGGTCGGCAAAGATCAGTTCATCGGCAGCCTGTGGATCGCCCAGTTTGTGATAGTACAGCTGATGAAACTCGTTCAGATCCCGCAGTTCCCATACTTCGGGTTCAGGATATCGGCTATAAAAAAAGCCATGCTGATACCAGGCCAGATTGGCGTATTTCACTCCCCGGAGCCGGTCTTCCAGTAATCGCCCTTTACGGAGATCTATGACCAATATCTCCTGCCAGTCGGACCCCACTCCGGAATGTTGCACGGCAGCCCAGCGTCCATCCGAAGAGAAGGTATAATCATGTAGTTGCCCCAGACTCAGTTCGTTCGGATCGAATACGGTTTCCAATTCTCCATACAGTCCCCGGCTGCGATAAAGGACATCCTGATCCTGCAGGCCGTCGTTCTTCAGATGGAAGTAGAATTCGCCTCGCTGCACCGGCGGGAGATAGCGCTCATGGTTCCATAATTGCCGCAGGCGCTGCTGCAAGGTTTCCCGTAGGGGCAGTTGTTCCAGATAGGTATCGGTCAACAAGCGCTGCCCGGTCACCCAATCCTTTACCGAAGGAGAATTTTCAAATTCCAGCCAGTGATAAGGGTCGGCAATACGCCGGCCGTGATAAACGTCTATATGGGTAGTATCCCGAAAGGTCTCCGGATAATGAATGGCAATTTTTTGGGCCACACTGCCGGCTGAATTGGTCTCTGTTCCTGCTTCCCTACAGGCATAGGATCCGGCAAGCAAAAAGCCGCAACAAAACCAGATCAAAGCCTGGCTGTTCTGCAAAAAATACTCTTGTCTGTATATGCTTACCGTTTTGGCCATTATTGCTGTAGCATCCGCCCTAATCTTTTTACGTATTTTTGTATCAAATGTTGTAGAATTTCGTTAATATACAAATGACTTATACAGCGTTTTTATCGTCCCATGAACAATTCGGCTATGTCAACTTTGCACAAAATTAGTCAATTAGCAACTCATTCTGTTTTCATAACGCTTTCCCGGATCAGCTTCTTATCTGTTCTACTGATAATTCCCGCCCTGGCGTTCAGTCAAAATATGAGTACCAACGAAAAAGGCGAAAAGATCGTCGTATTCGATGATGGTACCTGGCAGTACTTCGACGAATTTATGAACGGAGAGACTAAGCGCCATTCGGCCAAGCCCGATGGCAGCGGTGGCAGTTATCCGATCTTCAACGGTACGATCGCACCACTGGAAGGAGGCATTGAAGTAACCGAGGCTGATCTATATAACATTGCAGTACGTCGTTCTCAATTGGCAGAGGAAGCCGCTCTGATTGCCCAGAAACGCTGGAAAAAAGCGCAGGAAGCCCGCTCGGAGATCGAAAAAGACCTGAAAAAACTCCTACAAAGCGGCTCGACCGACCAGCAGGCTTTTGCCCACTTGAATACCCGCCTAAAGGCTGCCCAACGCGCAGAAGAAGAAAGCCGGGTTGAAGCACAGGAAGCCAATGTAGAGTCTGATCGGGCAGAGATCATGACGCAGAAAGGGCAATTCGCTGTAGCAGCCTACCAGGAAGCGCAGGAAAAACGCCAGGAAGAAGAAGCAGCCCGTCGCGAAGCTTACCAGGCCCGCTCTTATGAGCAGTCGCTGCCTCTGACCGATAACTCCGTAGGTGTTAATCAGCAGGATCTTATTCTTAATCCGCCTCCGGCGCCCTGTGTGGTGGCTCACGAAGGGATCGACTCTAAAAGCGGCAATTTCCGCAAGCAATTAAAAAAGCAATTTCTCTTTTCGCATACCGATGATCGCCTCCGTGTTTACCTCAAGGATAAGGAATATCTGCGATGCGAAGGCTACTTTTCTACTGATGGGGGTTACAGTTATTTAACTTTAGAGTTTACCTTTGCCTATCCAAATGCCCGGGAAGCCTACGGATTTATCGAAAAAGGCAGCATTTTGACGATCAAGATGCTCAACGATGATTTCGTAAATCTGTATTCGGGAGAAATGGTCCGCGGTAGCTACGACACGGAAAAGGAGATACTCACTTATCGGGTGTATTACCCGATCAGTCGCAGTGATATCAACTATCTCAAAAATAGCGAAGTGGATGCCATCCGGGTTTTCTGGAGCAGTGGTTTTGAAGAGTATGAAGTCTATCATCTGGACTTCTTCTCCAATCAGTTGCGTTGCCTTGATTAGTGGTAAGACAGTGAGTGATGTGATGATATGGTGATGTGGTGAGTCACTCACAATATCACTATATCACCATATCACTCCCTATCACCATATGCCTACATCTCCATATCGCTTATGACACAAGAAGAAAAAGAGCTGTATACCGTT
>JAGQXH010000984.1 GCA_020436695.1 Lewinella sp.
GCTGGAACTGGACTGGTTTAAGGAATACTTCGTGTATACCACGCGAACAGCCGACTATGGCATCAAATCGGTAGAAGCCAATGGCCAGGAGACGATGGTCCGTCTGGAGAAGATCGGTATCATGCCCATGCCGCTGGATATTCTGGTGACCTATAAGGATGGTACGCAGGAATATTTCAATATCGCACTCCGGATCATGCGGGGTAATAAACCACAGGAATTCCCCGACATAAAATACACCGTGCTGGCCGACTGGCCCTGGACTCATCCCGAATACGAGTTCGTTATTCCGGTGAGCATGGATCAGGTAGAAAAGATCGAAATCGACCCGAGCGGACGGATGGCCGATGCGGACCGGTCCAATAATAACTGGCAGCCATAGCCCTGAAACATGAGTCATCCCATATTTTTGTGCAGAACCGTAAGTGATTAACAATCAGTCTGCCATCTTTTTGGGTATCATTACCAGTTGCCGGTTTGTTAGTTTGACAAATCGGCAACTGGCAACCGACAACAAGCTGGCGATCAAAATCCATCAGAGGTTTCTTTCCGAAGCCTTGCTCCTATTCCAAAAATTCGGGATGACTCATGTAAACAACAATTATGCTAAAGAGATCAATAGAAGACACACCCGCCTTCACGGCCGGCGACCTCACCAGGATACGGGAAGTACTGCATCCGAAAAATGAGGCGATAACACTTCCGTTTAGCCTGGCCTTTGCTACATTGGAACCGGGTCAGGCTTCACAGCCGCATATTTTGCAGGAACGGAGTGAGACATACATTATCGTGAGCGGCAGTGGAATTGCTCTTGTTGATGAAGTGCAAACGGAGATAAAAAGTGGTGATGTCATCTATATTCCGGCAGGAGCCCGGCAGTATGTTCGCAATACCGGGAAAAGGGAGTTGGCCTTTTGGTGCATCGTAGCCCCGCCCTGGTCCGCCAATGACGAATTGGTCTTCTGATAGCACTTGTCGAAGAAATTTATCCATTAATTGAGTAAAAAAGTTATTTTTGCTCATCGAGAATTAATACTTCTGCTTCCGGTTTTGGTGTAATAATACATTTTGGCCTGCTTTTAAGGATAGATGTGATTTTAAACCGTTGCTGTTGAATAAATAAGACAGCTAATGCGTTTCAACTATCCTGATGGAGCAGGTGTCGGCTATTATCACTATCCGTTGGGGTGATAGCTACATCATCACAAACCAATCTTGCATGAAGATTCTTCAGCTCTGTAAAAAATTCCCATTTCCACTAAGAGATGGCGAATCTATTGCCGTCAATAATCTGAGTCGCGCCCTGAAAGAGGAAGGATGTGAGGTCAGCCTGCTGGCCATGAATACCAGCAAGCATTATTACAGCAGCAAGACCCTTCCGGAAGCCCTGTCTCATTACCGGGAAGTTGTCACCGTGGAAGTGGATAACCGGGTGAAGTGGTGGGACGCTTTCAAAAATCTCTTCTCCGAAGAATCTTATCATATTTGTCGCTTTGTATCTACGGCCTTTACCAACCGGCTGCGGCAATTGCTACAACAAAATGAATACGATCTTATTCAGCTGGAAACGTTGTACCTCGCTCCGTACATTCCCATCATCAGACAGTTCACCAAGGCGCCCATCGCCATGCGCGCGCACAACGTAGAGCATGAGATCTGGGAACGGATCAGTGAAAATACGCACTCCTTCCCCAAAAAGTGGTATCTGAAATATCTGACCGGCAAACTCCGGGACTACGAAATACAACAACTCCGTCATTATGATCTACTGGTAGCCATTACCGAACGGGATCTGCAACAGTTTCGTCAACTCGGTTTCAGGAACCTGGGACTAACCGTACCTATCGGCCTGAATACCGAAGAATACGTTCCCAACTTCAGTTCTTACAAAAAGCATCTGTCCATGTCCTTTATCGGCTCGCTGGACTGGATGCCCAATCAGGAAGGACTCCTGTGGTTTCTGGATGAGATCTGGGATAAGATCCACCAGCATTTTCCGGAACTATATCTCCATATCGCCGGCAGGAATACGCCGGAATGGATACTAAATATGAAAAGGAAGAATGTGGTGATCCACGGCGAAGTGCCCAGTGCGCAGCTCTTCATCAATGAGCACAGTCTGATGCTGGTCCCCTTGCGTTCAGGAAGCGGTATGCGGGCAAAAATACTGGAAGGCATGGCCCTGGGTAAAACGGTGATCTCCACCTCCCTGGGTCTGGAGGGTATCCAGGCTAAAGATCAATCTGAAGTCCTGGTGGCTGATACGGTCGAGGAATTTGTTGATCGCATCCGTTTTTGTTATCATAGTAACGGCGAGTTAAAAAGAGTCGGCGAAAGGGCGCTCGACTTTGTAGGCCGTCACTACGACAGCCGCGATATCGCACGTAAATTAATCCAGGCTTACCTAACCCTGATGGTAGAAGCGATATGATC
>JAGQXH010000985.1 GCA_020436695.1 Lewinella sp.
CCGAAAATAATACGACTATTTTGGCCATCGCGCCCAGCCCAGTAGATGAAGATGTGATCTGGGTAGGAACTGATGACGGCAAACTACAGCTCACTCAGGACAAGGGTGGAAAATGGACCGATCTCTCCAGCCGCCTGCCCGGAGTAAATGCCGGTAGCTGGATACCTTATATTCAGGCATCACCCTATGAGGCAGGCACGGCATTTGTCGTAGTGAATGATTATCGCCGTAATGACTTTCGTCCGATGGTATTCCGCACTACTGATTTTGGCCGGAACTGGAAACAGATCGTAGATGAAGATCAGGTGGGTGGTTTTGCACTTTCCATTTTACAGGATAGCAAGGAGCCGGGACTGATTTGGCTGGGAGCCGACGACGGCCTGTATTTCAGTATAGACGGCGGTAACAAATGGACCAAATACGATAACGGCTTTCCATCCGTGCAGGTGACCGATATGACCATCCACCCACGTGAGCAGGACCTGGTACTGTCTACATTCGGTCGGGCTTTCTGGGTGCTGGATGATATTCGGCCCTTCCGGGAATTGGCCGCCAGCCAGGGTAACGTACTGGAAAAAGATTTCGCTTTCTTTGAGACGCCGGATGCTTACCTGGCCAACTATCGCTCTTACGAAGGCATTCGATTCATCGCCAGCGGGGCATTTCAGGGAGATACCCGTCCAGGGGGCGCACTATTGACGATGTGGGTCAAACCCGATGAGAAGACGGAAAGTAAAGATGCCCCTAAAGAAAAAGGCAAAAAGAAAGATGATAAAGTAAAGATACAGGTCGTGGATGCCCAGGGAGATACCATCCGGACCATCAGCCGGAAGCTGGAACCGGGAATGAACCGCTTCTCCTGGGGGCTGGATCACGATGGTGTGCGCTTCCCTTCACGGAGAGCGCCAAGATCTGATGACAATATTCCGGGCGGTCGCGATGTCTTGCCCGGAGCGTATACGATCATAGCTACCTACAATGGGCAAACCGAAACACAGAGTGTGCAGGTGCATGCCGACCCTCGGGTAGAAACGGATGTGAATGCATTGCGGCGGTCGCATGCCACCGTTGCGGCTTTTGAAAAGGTGGTGAAGGCTGCGAGTGATGGTTTTCAACAGTTGCAGGATGCCGGTAAAACCATCAAACTGGTGGACGAGGCCCTGGTCAATGCTCCCGACAGCACTAAAAAAACGATTGCAGATTTGGGTAAGGCGCTGCGCGACAGTATTACCGAACTGGAAAAACTCTACATGGACCCGGTGGGACAAAAAGGTATTCAGCGTACGGCTGAAAACCTGGGCAATACGCTGCGTACGGCTAACCGCTATCTTTCGGATGTAGACGGTGCACCCAGCCAGATGGCCGAGCTGAGTCTGGATAGAGTTCAACGGGAAACCCGGGAGGTATTGGCGAAGATCAACGATTTCATGACTACTGATTTTGCGGACTACCAGAAAAAAGTACAGATGGTACAGTATTCTCTTTTTAAGGAATATGAGCCGGTGAAGATGGAGTGATTATGATAATAACGTATACAATCCATAGGATGGCTTTGAACCCACATTGGGCTTTGAGCCATCCTATGGATCACCGTTCGAATTCTAAATCCCTTCGGCTTACCTGATTCTTAGTAGGATAGTGTACTCAACTGATTAACCGGCAACACATAACAATTTCATAATACCAAATTCAAACCACAACTTATCGACAGTCCTTACCTTGTCGCCAGGAAAAAACAATACATTATGCGACAACTTACACTAAGCTTACTGCTTCTTTTGGGATGCCAATTTTTGCCGGCGCAAAACGGCGGTGATCACCCACACCGTCATATTGAATTTCCGGATGTGCCGGGATTTCTCACCATTAAGTGCGACCTGCACCAGCACACTGTATTTTCCGACGGGAATGTATGGCCGACCATCCGGGTAGAAGAAGCCCTGAAAGATGGACTGGATGCCATTTCGCTGACCGAACATCTGGAATATCAGCCGCATAAGGCCGATATACCTCATCCGGATCGCAATCGCTCTTTTGAGATCGCTACCCAATTTGCCGACGCTTTTGATCTGCTGATCATCCGTGGGGCAGAGATCACCCGACGTATGCCGCCCGGGCACTGCAATGCCGTTTTTATCGAAGATGCCAATGCCCTGTTAGTAGATGATAGCCTGGCCGTTTTTCAGGCTGCCAATAAACAAGGCGCCTTTGTATTCTGGAACCACCCCGACTGGACGTCTCAATCTCCGGACGGCGCGGCTCATCTGTCCGATTTCCACAAACTGCTGATCAAAGAGGGGCTGTTGCACGGCATTGAAGTAGTGAATCAGTTCACCTGGTCGCCGGAAGCGCTACAGATCGCCCTGGAAAATGATCTGACGATTATGGGGACTTCGGATATTCACGGGTTGATCGA
>JAGQXH010000986.1 GCA_020436695.1 Lewinella sp.
GTAGGAGAGGGCTGATCCTGTATGGTAGAATAGGCTAGAATATCTTCGAGTAAATCGTTCATATGAGCTGCGTTTTGCCTGATGTATCGCATGAATTCCCGGCTTTCTTCATCGAGCCCGGACCCGATCTTTCTTTCCAGCAGACTGATGAAGCCGGAGATGTTGCGCAAAGGTTCCTTCAGATCATGGGAAGAGATATGATTGAAGGTATTAAGCTCATCCACATAACTTTTCAGCTTTTTATTGGATTCCCAGAGGGCAGCGGTCCGGTCCTGTACGATTGACTCGAGCTGCCGGTTCAGTCGTTTCTTGTGTTTGATCTCCTGCAGGAAAAACAAGATGGCGCCTCCGGAAAAAAGAGAGATTAGCCCGACCACCAGCGCTATGATCGTCAACTTACGTCTGGCCGCCTCACTTTTCTGGGCTTGGGTCTGGAGATCAGCATTTTCATGTTCTTTCTTCGCCAGCTCGAAATTATTGTTCATTTCAGAGACCATCCGGGCCAGTTTCTCATTATAAACGCTGTCGCGTAGCAGGCGATATTGTTCGGCGTAAGCATAAGCCGTCTGATAATCACCAATGTCCCGATAGGCCTGCGATAGTACCAATAGGGCCTTCTCCCGGGTTTCGTTTGCATGCACGTCCTCCAGCAAACTCAGATTGAGCTGTGCATATTTAATGGCCGGATGGGCTTTTTCCCGAGCCAGATTGAGCTCCGCCAAACGGGCGTAAACCTCTGCCAGCGATAGATTTTCCTGTAGCTTTAGGTAGATATCCGCCAATTCGCGATACTTCTTTTCCGCATATTCGAGATTGCCCATCCGCATGGCCAGTAAAGCCTGGAAATCAATGGCTTTATAGTAGTAATAAGGTTTTTTTGATCGGATAGCCTTTGCATATTGAACCGCCATATCACTGTAATAGCTCGCAGAATCGTATTGGGACGCTTCAGTGAATACCCGCGCCAGATTGTTGGCTCCGAGTGCGATCAGCATGGTATCATTACTGGATACACCCAGATCATAGGCCTGACGAAAATACGTTTTGGCCTTATCGTATTGTCCCTGCTGCCCGAAAATGATGCCCAGGTTGCTGGAAAAATTGGCCTGTGCCTTTTTGTTGTGCAACTGTAGTGCCAGGTTATAGGCTTTGCTCAAAGCAAAATGAGCGGAATCCAGTTCAAGATCGGTCTGATAAAGCATAGCCTTGTAGTTCCAGGCATTCATTGCTGCTTCAGTATCTCCGGTCTTTTCTGACCAATGGAGCATACCATTGGCATAATAAGCTGCAGAATCTAAAATCCCGAGTTTATAGTAACAGAGGTAAAGTGCCTGCCTGGTCCGGATAGTTTCCGGGGCGTAATTTTGATTATTGATCAAATGATCAGCTCTGAGTAAAAAGGGGAGACTTTCGCGCCATTTTTCCTGATCCATAAACTCTTGGCCGGCATTAAGCAGGTATTCGACCGGCTTTACCGGCTCGCGGACCATTTGAAAGTGTGCGTTGCGAAGATGATAGCTCTTCTTGGCAGAAAGAGGACAGCTTGCCAGAAGCAGAAAAAAAAGACCTGACAGTCGACAACTTGAAAGGTATCGCAAACCGTACATATTCATTCATTATCATAGTCATTCCATCCGGAAAGCTTGCCGGACTACTTTT
Source organism: Lewinella sp. (assembly GCA_020436695.1). Lineage (GTDB taxonomy): Bacteria > Bacteroidota > Bacteroidia > Chitinophagales > Saprospiraceae > Flavilitoribacter. The sequence goes on from JAGQXH010000986.1 coordinate 1,660, forward strand.
TCAATAGAAAAAGCTGCTGCCTCTGGGATGGTAATGCCGGTGAATACTAATAATGTGGGTTTGCAAAACTGTGTAGAAGACACAGCATTATGTTCAAGTTTTACTGTTCTGAGGTTATGGTGAAAGTGCAGGACTTTTCATCCGTCTTTTAGTACGGATAAATATATGGATTGTTGCAATGTAAAACCGAAAATTCCGGCGGTGAATTCTGTTTTTTGGGTGACAAACTACATCTTCCCGGTTTGCATGTTTTTGGCTACTTCCTGTACCCGGTTCCAGACGCGCCAGACGTTTTGATAACAGATCTTGGCAATATCTTCGTCAGAATAACCACGTTTTAGTAAAGTATAGATCAGGTTGGGGTATTGCGATACATCTTTCAGTCCGGTGGGCAAACTGTCGCCAACACCGTCGAAATCGGATCCGAATCCGACGTGGTCAATGCCGGCAATCTTAACAACATGATCGATATGGTCGGCTACAATATCCAGATCGGCGTATACGGTAGGATGATCTTTAGAGAATTGTTCGATAATGGGTTTGGCGGCATCATCGCGGTAGGATAGTCCCTTTTCACTGAGCATAGCCATCAGTTCTTCCCGCAGCTTGTCTCGGTTTTTCTGAATGTTTCCGTCCAGGAAGGAAGAGCCGAAGTTGATCTGGATCACGCCGTCTTTCTCGGCCAGTTTTTTGATCATATCATCGTTCATATTGCGCTCAAAGCCAGGCGTGAATTTACGAACGGAGGAATGTGAG
>JAGQXH010000987.1 GCA_020436695.1 Lewinella sp.
CAGCCTCTTTTTTGAGCTGCTCAATTTTGGGAGCATCGATCTCCAGGGTCAGGGTATCGAAATACTGTTTATGGACGGGATTGAAACCAAGTTCCATCAGATTGTGGGCCAGCAGTTGGGTCATATGGTGTACCCGGCGGGCAATAGCCCGTATTCCTTTCGGTCCGTGGTAGGCGGCGTACATGCCCGCCATAATGGCCAGCAGTGCCTGGGCCGTACAGATATTCGAGGTTGCTTTCTCCCGGCGGATGTGTTGCTCGCGGGTTTGCAGGGCCATACGTAGTGCTGGGTTACCCTGTACATCGATGGACACCCCAATAATCCGGCCTGGGATCTGCCGTTTATAGTCTTCTTTGGTGGCAAAATAAGCTGCGTGCGGCCCCCCATAACCCATAGGAATACCGAAACGCTGGGTATTGCCCACCACGGCATCGGCACCCCATTCACCCGGAGGGGTCAGCAGCGCCAGACTGAGTATGTCAGCAGCTACGGTAACATATATTTCCTGAGCTTTGGCTTTTTCTACCAGTGGGCGATAATCGGCCACTTCGCCGTCGGCGGCCGGGTATTGCAGCAGGATGCCAAAGGTCTTATCGTTGAATTCGAACGCTCGCCAGTCGGCCACGACGATCTCAATATCCAGCGGTAGTGCCCGGGTGCGCAGGATGTCCAGTGTCTGAGGCAGCACCTGATCGGATACCAGGAACTGATTGACGGCTTCTCCCCGCTTGCGTTTGTTCTTCATGCCATAGAACATGGTCATGGCTTCGGCCGCGGCTGTGCCTTCATCCAGCAAGGAGGCATTGGCAATGGGCAGCCCGGTCAGATCACTCACCATAGTCTGGAAATTGAGCAGCGCTTCCAGTCGCCCCTGTGAGATCTCCGCCTGATAAGGCGTGTATTGCGTATACCAACCCGGATTCTGGAAAATATTGCGCAGAATAACGGAAGGCGTGATCGTATCGTAATAGCCAAGACCGATGTATGAATCGAAGACCTTATTTTTGGCGGCGATCTGCTTGAGGGCCTGCAAATATTCGAACTCGGAGATAGCCTCCGGTAATTTTAATTCGTCCTGTTTGCGAATACCGTCCGGAATGGTCTGGTTCAATAATTCGGCCAGATCATCCGTACCGATGATGGCCAGCATTTCCTTCAATTCAGCGGCATTAGGGCCGATGTGACGATTGACAAACTGGTCAAAAAAAGCAGTACTGCTCATACTAGTCCCTTCTGTTGGTTGGTTAGAAAAAAGATGCGCAAAACTACGAAAGTTTATCCTAATAACGCCTTAGCGGGCCTACTGTTTCAGGAAGGAAAAAGACTGCTTTTTTGAGTTGGTATTTTTTAAATATGCCTGTCTATGGCCAGGCAACACATGTGATGAGCTTAAGTAGGATTAGGCGTTAACTTTTTTCGAGCAGGAATAGCTGCAAAGGAAGAGCCGTCGACATTGCGATACTATACTCGCTCAATGATCAGTGCAGAAGCACCACCACCGCCATTACAAAGCGTAGCCAGCCCCACATTGGCATCTTTATGTTGAAGTACATTGGCCAGCGTGGTGACGATTCGCGCACCGGAAGCACCCAGTGGATGACCCAGTGCGACCGCACCGCCGAACACGTTCATTTTATCTTCTGCTAGTTTGAGCTCCTGTGCAAAAGACATGGGGACGACGGCGAAAGCTTCATTCACCTCCATATAATCCACATCTTCCCAGTTCATGCCCGCCCGTTGTAATGCTTTCGGGGCAGCCAGGGTAGGAGCGGTGGTGAACCATTGCGGTTCCTGTGCGGCATCGGCGTAGGCAACGATCCTGGCGAGCGGCGTGAGTCCCAGTTCCTTGACCTTCTCCACACTGGCCAGTACCAGCGCGGAAGCGCCATCGTTAATGGTAGAGGCATTGGCGGCCGTTACGGTACCGTCTTTGGTGAACGCAGGACGCAGGGAAGGGATCTTATCAAAATTTACCCGTTTGTATTCTTCATCTTCCGTCATCAATACCGGCTCTCCCTTACGTTGCGGGATCTCCACCGCTACGATCTCATCTTTGAACCAGCCTTCCCGGGTAGCCTCTTCCGCCAGCCGGTAGGATCGGATGGCATATTGATCCTGAGCTGCACGGCTGATCTGATATTTTGTGGCGGTAGCGTCGGCACATACTCCCATAGCCTGATGGTCGTAGGCATCGGTCAGGCCGTCTTTAGCCAGCCCGTCTATCAGTGTAGCATCGCCGTATTTGTAGCCCCAGCGAGCCTGTGGTACATAGTAGGGAATGTTGCTCATACTCTCCATGCCGCCGGCGATCACCAGATCATTCAGGCCGAGCTGGATGCTTTGGGCGCCGAACATGATGGATTTCATACCGGAAGAGCATACTTTATTGACCGTGG
>JAGQXH010000988.1 GCA_020436695.1 Lewinella sp.
GATTAAACACCTATCAGCGCCGAGATTTACGGGCTGAAGGGGCAGCGGTCGCTCACGGTTTAGACTGGTATCAGATCGATGAAGATCAACTGGAGACCCTGGAGATCGAATTATTGGAGGGTCGGAATTTTCGCGGCAGAACGTCGCCCGATACTAATGGCTTGATATTGAATGAATCGGCAGTCGCTCTACTCGGTCTGGATCAACCCATTGGAAAGACCCTGATCAAAAATGAAGGAGAGAATGACGAAGAACGATTACAGATCATTGGCGTGGTTAAGGATTTTCATCTGGAATCCCTACAACACGAGGTCAAGCCTTTGGCCATGCAATATTTCCATGGCTTTGTCTTTAAAGACTACATTAGCGTGCGCCTCAAAGCGGGCGACCCGATGGCTGCCATTGCTTACATTGAAAAAAGCTGGAAGGCGTTTGAGCCGGGCGTACCACTGCGATATGGTTTTCTGGATGCACGCTATGACCAGTTGTTCAAAAGAGAAGTGCAACTGGCCAGGCTGTTTGCGGTGTTCACCGGCCTTTCTCTGTTTATTGCCTGTCTCGGTTTGTTTGGCCTCGTCACCTTTGTGGTGCTCAAACGGACCAAAGAGATCGGCATCAGAAAAGTACTTGGCGCCAGCGTAGCCGGTATCATGACGATGCTGGTCCGCCAGTTCCTTGGCCTGGCCATTATTGCCGGCCTGCTGGCTACCCCTTTAGCATTCTGGTTTGCAAAACGCTGGCTGATGGATTTTGCCTATCGGATCGATCTGGGCATCTGGCCCTTTGCCCTGGGCATCGGTATAGCCATGATCATTACATTGCTCACTGTAAGTTTCCAGTCACTACGGGCAGCAACTGTAAATCCGATTAAAAGTCTCAGGAGTGAATAATTGATTTTGTAATGTTGTAATGCTATTATGTTGTGATGCTGTGATAAGCATTGCACCATTCCAAAGCGTAGTCCTTCGTATGGAATAGTGAATGTTCACACGAGTTGATGTAATGGCAACTTCCCATACACGCCATCTGTCTCATCACAGCATCGCAACATTACAGCCTCATAGCATCAACCCGCAGTCATCATCTTGCACAAAGTAAACTGCCCCTCCGAATTGCTGACTGTCATTTGGTAAACGTAGTTACCGACGGGCAGGTCCAGTGCTTCCAGTTCCAATGGGATCTGATGATCTCCGGTCGCCATATTTTCCTTAACCATGGAATACACTCTACGCCCGGACAGTTCCCACAGTTCCAGCGTTACACTTGCCGGTCGAACCAGTGTGAAAGGAATGGTCGTATTAGCAGTATAAGGATTGGGGAAATTTTGCCCAAGCGTGAACTGTTTCGCTGCCTGTCTTTCCAAATGCCCCAGTCCTACAGTGCCCTCGCCCTGTACTGCTACCTCAAGGTAAGCATCATAACCGCCCGTCTCTTCATTAGCCGTCAGCGTAGATAGCTGATATTCATAACCGTCGGAAAAGATATTATCTTGCTGAAAAGACAGCGGGTCGTCTCCTTTGGTGTACAATTCGGAATTCGCTTCGTAGATCGCATTTTTGGTTTCAATCGGAAAAGATAACTGCGAAATAGCCGAATAACTTGAACTTACGTACACCTGAAAATGGATATGGCAGATCCGGCCACTATACCAGCCGGGTACAATGGTGATAAATTCCACTTCGCCATTGGCATCCGCAAACTGATATCCTCTGAGATAGGTCGCATTGGAATCTCCCGGATTATTCCCGGTACTGTAGCCGGAATACACGCCATCCTTGTCGCAATGCCAGATATTCACCCGCACATTTTGCATGGGTTCGCAGTTTTCCAGGCCGATTATCTTTAATTTGAGATTAAGTTGAACCCCGGTTTGGTCTTCCCTTACATCCTGACGAAAAAAGGTCTCATTCTCTGTAAGATCCAGCGGGAAAGGTCCGGCAGTTTCTGAAGGTATCAATACGCAGTCAAAGGGAGGAGAGGGCGGTGCGGTTTTTGCTTTTAGCAACTGACCGGGAAGCATGGAACCAACTCCGGCAATACCCAGACCGCTTAGGAATTCTTTTCGATTCATAGTAGATGAGTTTAGGGAAATAGTTCCCAAGTTACACCTAAACCATTTGCCATGTGGACTTTTGGGGTGAATATTGTTATTTCTGTGGTAAAGATCAGGAGGATGTAGTGATGCGGTGAAACTCACTCACCACATCACCATATCACCATCTCCCCTACTCGATCCTGAGCGATTCAACCGGATTGGACCGAGCCGCCTGCAGGGCCCTGATGCCAATGATAAACAAGGCAATAGCCAATGCTCCAAAGCCGGCTACCAGCGGCATCCACCAACTTAACTGAATGTGATAAACAAAGTTGTTTAGCCAGCGCTGCATCAGCCACC
>JAGQXH010000989.1 GCA_020436695.1 Lewinella sp.
TCCGTCAAGTTAGCGGCGCGTACAGCCGGATTTATCCAATCCGGCTGGTCTAACTTGTGCAATTTGGGATACACACGATTTTTGGTGTTATAGATTGTTTATCTGACCACAAAGAAAGGGGGGAAACAGAGGAAAAGTAAAGGCAATTTGAGTTGGCTGTAGCTATTTTGAGTTGAGATCGATGATTCTTGAGTTGGAATGCAGGGAAAGCACAGAAGGGAGATTAAGGGAGTAAACTCATCCCAATAGAAAAGAAGCTGGATATATAAGGGCATTACAATTTCAACTCGACCAGTATCAGTCTAAGTACACCAGTACAGCGACCAAGATCATGCCTTGGGCTAATCTGCGATCATGACATTACCAGCTCTGCCACCACTTTGATCCAACGGGGATCATCATTCAGGCTAGGTACGAGATCAACTTTTTCACCTCCCATTTTTTCAAACTCCTCCTGGTATTCATGCCCGATCTCAATGATGGTTTCCAGGCAATCAGCCACGAATGCCGGACTGAAAACCAGCAAACGTTTGGTGCCGGCTTTAGCTTGTTCTTCGATTACGGCACTGGTATAGGGTTGGGCCCATACCTCCGGCCCAAGGCGGCTCTGGAAGGTCGTGGTATAACGATCTGAAGTCAATCCCAATTCACCGGCGATGGCACGGGTGGTCGCATGACATTGGGCGGAATAACAAAACTGATTAACGGCACTGATCGATTGGCAACAGCCTTCGGATTGCAGGCAATGATTAAAATCATCTGCCTTGCGCAACTGGCGTTGCGGCAGGCCGTGGTAGCTGAACAGGATATGATCGTAACTGTCCAGGTCAAACTGGCGGGCATTATCGGCGTAGATATTGATCATCGGCTCGTAGTCGTAATAAGAGTTGATCATACGCACATTCGGAATGCTTTCCTTTTTGCTCAATACCCGCATGACTTCTTCGTGCACCGAACCGGTGGTAGCGGAAGCGTATTGTGGGAACATTGGAAAGACGATGATCTCAGATACTTGTTTGGCCATCAGCCGATCAATAGCGGAAGTGATCGATGGCGACTGGTAACGCATAGCCAGTTCCACTACATATTTATCTCCCAGCAACTCCTGTACACCGGCCGCCACCCGCTCGCCGTAAAATTTCAGCGGAGAGCCTTCTTCGGTCCACAACTGCTGATAGAGCTTGGCCGAACTACCCGAGCGAAAAGGAGCAATAATGCCGCGCACCAGCAAATTGCGCGGCAGCCAGGAATAATCGATAACCCGGGGGTCCAGCAGGAACTGTTTGAGATAACGATACACGGCTCCGCGGGATGGAGCATCAGGAGTGCCTAAATTGACCAGTAAAACGCCTTTCTTTCCGAAGGTACTTATCATGTTCTTATGCTTTTCCAAAGGAGGACGCAAATTGTCAATAATTGTTCATGAAGCTGTGAATTTAGGGTAAAATATGTGTCATATTAGAAAGCGAGCATTTTCCGGTAGGCAGGGCGGGCATTTCAAAGATGATAATGATGCCCATTCTTTTCATACTCTGATCTCCACATCATTGCATGTATCATGCCTATGCGGTTTGAGATTGATCAAATTAATTCCGAGCTTTGGGCACTAAATATTCCACTTAGCTGTTCCTTAGTATTTATATTTAATACCAAGACTTTGTTTATGGACAAACCGCTAATTCTCGTGACCAATGACGACGGCATCACCGCCCCGGGGATACGAGCCCTGGTTGATGTAGCTTCTTCTCTCGGAGAAGTGATCGTCGTTGCCCCCAATTCGCCCCAATCCGGTATGGGACATGCCGTCACCATTCACGATCCTGTTCGCCTGCACAAATCCAGAGCTTTTGAAAATGTGGAAGCCTATGAATGTTCCGGTACGCCGGTAGACTGTGTGAAGCTGGCCAAACATGTATTGCTGCGGGATCGCAAGCCGGATCTGACACTCTCCGGCATCAATCACGGCTCTAATGCCGCCATCAATATATTGTACTCCGGTACGCTCTCGGCAGCAATGGAAGCCAGTCTGGAAGGCGTACCGTCCATTGGTTTTTCCCTGCTTAATTTTGCCTACGATGCCGATTTCGATGCGGCCAAACCATTTCTCTCCGAACTAATCAGCTTTGTTCTTGAGAATGGCCTGGATGCCGGAAGTCTGCTCAACGTGAACATCCCCAATCTTCCTCAGCACCAACTGAAGGGTATGAAGGTATGTCGACAGGCCGATTCTCGTTGGGAAGAAGAATTTATGGAAGCTACCGATCCCCGTGGCCAGAAATATTATTGGCTGACCGGTAAGTTCGTCAACCTGGATCATGGCGATGACACCGACCTTTGGGCCCTCGAAAATGGTTTTATTTCTGTGGTGCCTTCCATGCACGACCTGACGAACT
>JAGQXH010000098.1 GCA_020436695.1 Lewinella sp.
AACTCCAGGCTCTGGAGCCGATCAAGACTCTCGAAGAAATGCGGGGGCGTCATTTTTCGGAAGAAGAAATCCTGGATGAAGTGGTTCGTCGGGTAAAGGCTATACCGGAATATAATGAGCTCTTCAGAAAGGCTTTTCCCGCACAGGAACCGGTCAATGTTATTAACCTGTCGCGGGCCATTGCTGCTTTTGAGAGAAGCCTGGTAACCAACAACTCCCGCTTCGACCAGTACATGCGGGGCGATAAGGATGCCATTTCCCTGAATGAGAAAAATGGATTCGAATTGTTCAAAAAAGCGGGTTGCGCCAATTGCCATAACGGTCCGATGTTCTCGGATTACAAGATGCATGTATTGGGCGTTCCCGGAAACGATAAACTACCGGAACCCGATCAGGGGTTCGAAGCGCAATTTGCCTTTCGTACTCCCTCGCTGCGCAATCTGCGCTTTACTGCTCCCTATATGCACAATGGAGAATTGAAGACCTTGCAAAAGGTACTGGAATTTTACCAGGATATCTCCATGGGTAAGAATCGGAATCCGGATATACCCAACGAACTTCAGGATACACTTATCGGGGAGATCGAGCTCAGTGTACGGGATATGGCCCCCATCATCTCTTTCTTCAATACGTTGAATGACGATTCTTTTGATAAAGAGGTGCCGAAGCAGGTGCCTAGTCGCTTAATGGTGGCAGGGAACATTCACTGATCGGTCATGATGGTTTCCGAAGGAGATGTTTATCACTCATTTCGGGTAAGATATATGGGATGACTCAAGTTTAACTAACGAGTATGTTTTCAAAAGCATGTGAATATGGGATCAAAGCTGCGCTGTACATTGCCACTCAGAGCCTGCAAGGGGCGCGGGTCAATTTGAAGGAAATTGCGCGGGAGATCAATTCTCCGGAGGCTTTCACTGCGAAGATCCTGCAGCAAATGGCGCGAAACGGCATCGTCGATTCCGTCAAGGGACCATACGGAGGTTTCCAGATCACCAGCGAACGTATTAGTGTTATCAAACTGAGTGAGATCGTTTCGGCTATTGACGGAGATGCCATTTATCGTGGCTGTGCACTGGGACTGGAACAATGCAATGCCGAAAAGCCCTGCCCGTTGCACGATAAGTTTGTGAGTATCCGGACGGAGCTTCGACGCATGCTGGAAGGCACTACTTTGTATGAACTGGCCAACGGATTGGAAATTGGACTGACTTTCCTGAAAAGGAATGAAGCGTAAGTGATTGCATCGCAGATAGAACGTCAGTATATAAAAGGATAAAACGACCTTAAAATTGGGAATAGATGATAAACACAATAAATGACTTGTCTGATATCAGGATCCTGGTGGATGCTTTCTACGAAAAAGTGCGGAATGACTCACTATTGGGGCCCATTTTCAACGGAGTGATCGGGGAAAGATGGCCGGCACATCTGGAAAAAATGTACACTTTTTGGCAGACGGTTTTGCTGAAGGAACACACCTATTACGGTAGGCCTTTTCCACCTCATGCCCGGCTCCCGTTGCAGCAGGTCCATTTCGAACGCTGGCTGATGCTATTTTATGAAACAGTCGATGAGCATTATAGTGGCGAAAAAGCAGATGAAGCTAAATGGCGTGCCGGAAAAATGGCAGAGATGTTTCTGCATAAGATCATGTATTTCCGCAACCAGGCCGGTACGTCATTGGCCTGAGAATATATAAAACGATATGCTTCAACCGAGCAGTTGCGGATAGTGGCGGCAAAGCATTCGCATTATAAATTTTTATAAAAATCCTCAGGACTTATTTTGGAAATGAACCATAGGGAGCAGGCTATAATACTGGATGAACTCTTCGCCAGTGCTTGCAAATCGGGCCGTATACGACTTGCTGAACTGGATCAGGCTGCCGCCACCAGGATCGCCGCTCATCTGGGCCTGGTGCTAATCCCTGATCGCGGCATGACAGAAGGACCGCCCTGTCAGGCAAATGAAATGGAAGTGTGCCCGGAATATAGGACCGGTGTAACACTTGAAGAAATATTCTTTTTCCTCTCTGCTCTACTGAAACAGTACAAAACGCTTCCGGGTATCGTGCCCTATCCCTCCGATGCTGAGTATTTTTGGAAGTTGGTTGAACGGGGGCGACAAATGGTCACGAGCAGTAATTGCCTCTAACCGGCATCAATGCGCATTTTAGTCCAATGATAAAGAATAGGCCGCCAATTCCGATCAGAACGGTTCCCAAAGGAGTACCCAGCGAAGTATTCGTGACAATTCCCAAAGCGATCAGGATCAGTCCGAAATATATTCTCCGTCTATAGACCGGGTATTCATACTTTTTTGCTTTCCAGTTGTTACCATACCTTATTACCCGTACCCGTGCGGTTGGGGTGAATTATTAATAGCAAACGATGAACACCTTTTCAAAAAAGCAGCGCTTTTTGCTGATTCTGATATTGGGATTGCTTACTGCGATGGGCCCCTTGTCTCTTGATCTGTATCTGCCCGCATTCGGTGATATTGCCCGTGGATTGAATACGGATATCGGTCAGATCTCCCTCTCGCTATCCAGCTATTTTGTCGGACTGGGTATCGGGCAACTCATCTACGGTCCGTTCCTGGAAAGATTCGGCCGTAAGAAGCCGATTTATATCGGAGTGGCCATCTATCTGTTCGCTGCAATAGGTTGTGCGCTGACCACATCGGTAGAAGGGCTGATCGTTTATCGTTTTTTTCAGGCATTGGGCGCTTGTGCCGGTATGGTGGCTGCCCGGGCTGTAGTGCGCGACTTATTTGACACCAAAGAAATGGCCCGGGTATTTTCCAGGTTGATCATGGTGGTGGCCGTATCTCCGATCATTGCTCCTACTTTGGGGGGCTATATATCTGCCAGCTTCCATTGGCGGTATGTTTTTGCGCTTCTGGTTGTACTGGGGCTTCTGATCCTGCTGGGTACAATTATTCTACTACCGGAGAGCCGACCGGCCAATCCGGACTATTCCATGAAGCCGGTCTCGATCCTGAAAAATTATCTCGCGGTGATCAGGAACCGGCATTTCTTCATTTTTGCGGTATCCGGATCTATCTCTTACGCAGGTGTATACGCTTATCTGAGCGGATCGCCCCACTTGTATCTGGAAATATTTGGCGTAAGCCAGGGCCAGTATGGATTGATCTTTGCCTTCATTGCTGCCGGACTGATCGGCGCCAGTCAGGTGAATAACCTGATCCTGGCCAGGTTTTCCAGTGAGCACATCATATTGACCGCCCTGGTCGTACAGTGTATCATTGCTTTTATTTTGGGAGCCTCTTTTATGCTGGACTATCTGAATTTCTATTCCGTTACGCTGTTAATTTTCAGTTATCTGTGCTGCCTGGGGTTCATTTTTCCGAATGCTTCGGCACTGTCCCTGTCGTCTTTGGGGCATATGGCCGGTAATGCATCGGCTTTGCTGGGTAGCATTCAAATGGTGGCCGGAGCACTTGCTTCAGCTCTGGTAAGTTTCTTTCTCGGGCACTCTTCCCTGTCAATGATCCTGGTGATGAACTTATGTGCAGTAGGCGCATTGGGGTTGTTAAGTTTTAGTAGCAGAAAATTTGCAATGAAACTCGGTTAGGCAGCATTTTGGATAAGAGATTTTACGGTATAGGGCAACGGAAGAGCGACTATTACTGGCAGAATAGAGGATCTTTGGGCACTTAATCTCCATTTTTGATAATCCATATGGCCGGTCTGGATTTTATAATCAAAAAGGCTTATATTTACTTATCCATGTATAACCGGATCAACATCTTGTGGCAGATACAACGTACGCTTAAATAGAAGCGCCACCGTGTCACAGTTAGTCAGAATTCCACCACATAAGCCAGGATTGTTTGAATTTCGTAAATGATTGTTTGAATAGTATTACTATTCGCAAAGAATACCTATTTTCTTTATGACGCTTTTCTGTCAGGTGAAATATCATTCCAAATAACTCACTTCATCTTCACATACTTCATTATGGCAATTTACAACCTGAAGATCAACGGAAAAAACCAAGAGGTAGATGTCGATCCGTCAACCCCGATACTCTGGGTGCTACGGGATCACCTCAATCTGACCGGCACCAAATACGGATGTGGCATCGCTCAATGCGGAGCCTGTACCATTCACCTCAATGGTGTGGCCATGCGCTCCTGCATGTTGCCTGTTTCACAGGTCGGTAACCAGGCTATCACCACGATTGAAGGCCTGGCTGAAAACGCCGATCATCCGGTACAGCAGGCCTGGCTGGAACATGATGTAGCTCAATGCGGCTACTGTCAGGCGGGTCAGATCATGAGCGCTGCTGCACTCCTGAAAAATAATTCGAATCCCAGCGATGCCGACATTGAAGCGGCCATGAACGGCAACATCTGTCGCTGCGGCACTTACACCCGGATCAAGGCAGCGATCAAGACTGCCGCTAATAGCTGAGACGGAAAACGGTCGACGGTTGACAGTTTTGGAGCGTACTAATGCTCAAGACCATTCATACCTCGTCCGGTTTGGAAGGCAACAACTGGAAAGGAACAAAACACTGGTATTATTGATTCGGTAGTCGCTTTCACCTTCTTTGTCTCAACTTCTAAAATTCTCAACAACCTGTCCCGATCGAAGCGTACCGAGGTTGGGATCTCAAACGCTCAAAAATGACCCTCATCAAAACATCATATAACAGACGTTCTTTTTTAAAAACATCGGCTTTGGCCGGCGGTGGTATGATGATCGGCTTCAGCTGGCTGGTTTCCTGTCAGTCCGACACCGACCTGGCCGAAGAGGCGCTGGTAATGCCGGAAGAATGGTTCAATGTCAATGCCTATCTGAAAATCGGTGACAATGGGGTAGTGACTATTATGCCACCCAATCCCGAATTCGGGCAAAATGTAAAAACATCCATGCCCATGATCATCGCAGAAGAGCTGGATGTGGACTGGAAGAGAGTCATCGTGGAACAGGCGCCCTTCAATTCGGAGATCTATACGGCTACCAACCAGTTTTCGGGCGGTAGCCAGGGCATTCGGCGCGGATGGCAGGGCTTACGCATGGCCGGTGCCAGCGCCCGGCATATGCTTAAGGAAGCTGCGGCCCAGGCCTGGCAGGTGCCCGTAGAAGAGATCACCACCGCTGCCGGGGTACTGTATCACGAAAACAGCGGCAAATCTGCCGGATACGGGGAGATGGCCTCCGCTTCGGCCGGTATCCCGGTACCGGAAGAGGTACCGCTTAAAGAACTCAAAGACTTCAAGATCATCGGTCATTCCCAAAAAAATGTAGATGGGAAGAATATAGTGACCGGCAAGGCTACCTTCGGCATCGATTACCGGAAAGATGGTATGCTCTACGCCATGATCGCCCATCCGCCGGCCTTTGGTATGAAATTGAAATCATTGGATGACAGTGCCGCCAGATCCATGCCGGGAATACGGGATGTTTTCGCTATTAAGACCCTGGAGGACGATTACGAAAGAGGAGGGTTTGATACAAATGCTTTTCCCGAAATGGTAGCGGTAGTAGGAAATTCCACCTGGGAAGTAATGAATGCCAAAAAAGCACTCCGGATCGAATGGGAACCTTTCGCCGATCAGCAGGTAGTTGTGAACGGCTGGGGTGGAAAACAGACGGTGACCATACCCGGCGGACTGGAAAGTACTGCGAGTCATGTGGCAGAAATGGCCAAAATGGCTGAAGGTTCCGCACGGGAAAGCCGGAGAGACGGAGATCCGGAAACGGCATTTAAAAATGCGGCACAAGTTATTGAACGTACCTACACGGCTCCTTTCCTGGCGCACAATTGTATGGAGCCGATGAACTTTTTCGCCCACGTCTCTGCGGACAAAGCCGAATTTGCCGGACCAATCCAGGGCCCGGCAGTTATTGAGCAAACCTTATCGGCCCGCTTGGGCCTGCCGGTCGAAAAGATCGACATCGATCTGACGCGTATGGGAGGCGGTTTCGGACGAAGAGCTTACGGGCACTACATGGTAGAGGCCGGGCTTATTTCCCAAAAAATGAATGCGCCGATCAAACTGGTCTACAGTCGGGAGGATGACATGACCTTCGGTATATATCGCCCCACTTACTATGCTACTTACCGGGCTGCTCTGGATGAAAACGGTAAACTGACTGCTTTTCACGTCAAAGGAGGAGGTATACCGGAAAGCCCGGTATTTGCCAATCGGTTCCCCGCCGGGGCAGTAGATAACTATCTGGCCGAGGAATGGTCGATCGACTCTAACATCACCATTGGTGCATTTCGGGCGCCAAGATCCAACTTCATTGCCGGTGCCGAACAGTCCTTCCTGGACGAAGTAGCGGAAGCAGCAGGAAAAGACCCCATAGAATTCCGCTTGGAATTACTGGAGCGTGCTCAGAGTAATCCGGTTGGTGAACGAAATGATTATGAGGCCGACCGCTACGCCGGAGTACTGGAACTGGTACGTGAAAAATCCGACTGGGGGCAGGAGCAATCTAATGCAGCGCGTGGGGTGTCCGCTTATTTTTGTCATAACACCTATGTGGCTCATGTGCTGGACATGGTCATGGAAAATGGCAAACCGCGCGTAGAGCGGGTCTGCTGTGCTATTGATTGCGGTGTTGTGGTAAATCCGGATGCTGCCGCCAATATGGCGGAAGGGGCGATCACCGACGGCATTGGCAATGCTTTCTTTGGAGCAATGACCTTTAACAATGGCGTGCCCGAAAAAAATAATTTCGATAAGTACCGAATGATCCGAATGAGCGAAGCACCGCGCTCGATCGATGTGCACTTCGTTGAGAGCGATGTCGATCCTACGGGTATGGGCGAGCCTCCTTTCCCGCCTATCTTTGGAGCGGTAGCGAATGCTTTATACAAGGCTACGGATAAGCGCACTTATCATCAGCCTTTCCTGGGAGATCAGCAGGTACTGGGGTGAAGCGAATGCCCGCGATATAAAAAAACTCTCCGGGAAAAATCCGCATGAAGGAGCTGCGTAGCCCGGATATAAACGATTTGGATCACAGCTAATGGCAGAGCCGGAACTCTTATGAGTATTGGCTATCGGTCCGTTTGGAGGTGGTCGGCGGAGGCGGAAAGGGTGGGCCCACCCTTAAAAACTCCAATCCATCCATAAGCTAATCCTCTTGAATTACACCATTATTTCCCCAATCTCAACCAGATCGCTAATTGCCTCAAGGAGAGCCGTAAAATATCTGCACGTTGTAGGATTCTCTCGGTTCATTTTTCGTTTGAATGGAAAATCCTTACTATTTTTAGATATCAGTCCCATAAGTCGTTTTTTATTCCAACCTGTGCGATCTACCTTAAATACATCAACTTATGACTTTGGTAAAAACCACTTATAACCGGCGTTCTTTTTTAAGGTCCACCGCTCTTGCCGGTGGTGGTATGTTGCTTGGGGTTAATTGGCTGGCTTCCTGTCGCCCCGAAGCGGAGGCAGGTAGTATGGAGATCCCGGAAGAATGGTTCGAGGTCAATGCCTATCTGAAAATCGGGGATAATGGAGTAGTTACCATTATGTCGCCCAACCCGGAAGGCGGGCAAAATGTAAAGACCTCCATGCCCATGATCGTGGCGGAAGAACTGGATGTAGACTGGAAGAATGTAATCGTGGAACAGGCTCCGCTTAATACTGACGCTTTTACCCGGCAGTTTATCGGCGGAAGTCAGGCCATCCGGCTTTCCTGGCAGCCGCTTCGAATAGCGGGTGCTTCTGCACGTCATATGCTTCGCGAGGCGGCCGCTCAGGCCTGGCAGGTGCCGGTTGGGGAGGTTACCACCAAAGCCGGTATACTATACCATGCGGCTAGTGGCCGATCGGCCGGCTATGGAGAAATGGCTGCATCTGCGGCAGTTGTGGCAGTACCGGAAGAAGTAGAGCTGAAAGAGGTGAATGATTTCTCTATCATCGGCACCTCCCGGAAGAATGTAGATGGTGCAAAGATCGTCACCGGCCGGCCGCTCTTCGGAATAGATTACCATTGTGACGGAATGCTGATCGCAATGATCGTACATCCGCCAGCTTTTGGCATGAAACTAAGATCTTTCGACGATGCAGCGGTGAGATCCATGCCGGGTATAAAAGATATTTTCCCCATTCAGGTACTAGCGAATGATTACGAAAGACAGCATTTTGATACCTGCACTTTTCCCGAACTGGTAGCCATCGTCGGCAATTCTACCTGGGAAGTTATGAATGCCAAAAAGGCGCTACAGATAGAATGGGAATCTTTTTCCGATCATTCCGAAGCGAGAAGCTCTTTCGGTAATACCCGGACGGTTCAGATCCCCGCCGGACTGGAAAATACCATTGATCACCGCGCAAAAATGATGGAAATAGCGGCACAACCGGCAAATGTGCGTCGCCAAGACGGCGATCCGGAAGCAGCGTTTAAAAATGCGGCACAAGTTATTGAACGTACCTATACGGCTCCTTTCCTGGCGCATAATTGTATGGAGCCGATGAATTTCTTTGCTCACGTTACGGAAGAAAAAGCAGAACTGGCCGGTCCGCTCCAGAAACCTGAATATACGGAGCAGGCATTATCTGCTCGCCTCGGTATACCGCTGGAAAATATCGACATCCAGATGACACGGCTGGGCGGAGGATACGGCCGCAGGTCTTATGCCCACTGGCTGATAGAGTCGGCTCTTATCTCACAAAAAGTGAAGGCACCGGTAAAACTCATTTATACTCGTGAAGATGATATGACGGCCGGCATTTATCGCCCCACCTACCACGCTACTTACCGGGCTGCCCTGGATGCCGATAATAATCTGATCGCATTCCATGTGAAAGCCGGTGGTATTCCGGAAAGTCCATTATTTCCCAATCGCTTCCCCGCCGGAGCGGTCGACAACTATCTTGCCGAGGAATGGTCGATCAATTCTAATATCACGATCGGTTCCTTTCGCGCACCCCGCTCTAATTTTATCGCCGGAGCCGAGCAGGCTTTCCTGGATGAGGTAGCGGAAGCGGCAGGGAAAGATCCCATCGAATTTCGGCTGGAACTGCTGAACCGTGCCCAAACCGATCCGGTAGGTGAGAACAATGATTATGATCCGGCCCGCTACGCCGGAGTGCTGGAACTGGTAAAGGAAAAATCTAATTGGCAGCCAGGGGCGACGGATGCGCATCGTGGTGTCTCAGCTTACTTCTGCCACAATACCTATGCCGCCCATGTACTGGATCTGGCTATCGAGAATGGGAAACCAGTGGTGCAAAAGGTCTGTAGTGCCCTGGATTGCGGTATAGTGATCAATCCGGATGCCGCTGTAAATATGACCGAAGGCGCCGTGGTGGATGGGATCGGCTGCGCCATGTACGGAGCTCTGACGTTCAGGAACGGGATGCCGGAGAAATCCAATTTCGATACTTACCGCATGATCCGCATGAGCGAAGCCCCGAAAGCAGTTGAAGTATATTTTGTAGAGAACAATATTGATCCAACAGGTATGGGGGAGCCTGCCTTCCCACCGGTGATCGGAGCGCTGGCTAATGCGTTGTACCGGGCTACGGGTGAGCGGTTTTACGACCAGCCGTTTCTGGGAGATGAGCAGGTGTTGGGATGATATATTTTAGTTCCTTGGTAGAATGTCATAATACATGGCGAAAGTTTTATTCTTTTTGCCCATCTTATCCCCATTTTTATCGTACAAAGTACAGGGGATGACATATTCGCCGGTGCCACCATATCGCAGAACGCAATATCCCCGGAGCTCCATTACCCCGATTTCAGTTTCACAGGTACAGCTGAGTCGGCCCTGCTCATCGAATTGAGAAATAGTGATGAGTTTACCATCATAAAAGTTTTCTTGAGCCTTTATTCCGTTAGCGTGCCATTTTCGCTTAAATACACCTGTTTGATTGATAGCCAAGCTTTCTTCTATGAGATTGCCTGATTCATCATATCTTTTGTGATAAGCCTGATCAATTTTAAATGTATCGGCGAAGAAAGACTCAGATTCTAAGGCTCCTGATGCGTAAAACTCGAACATGGAAGCATGTAATAACTTGCTGTCTTTGAAAAAACTTTCTGTTATATTCAGAGGGCCGTACTCTTCTACCCACAGCCCCTGTTTCTGCCCGTACCGATCCGTTCGATTGATGGTATCGCCCTGATCGATTTCGAAGTTTTCCGGAAAGGTCAGGTAGGGTTCAGAAGATAGTTCGATCTGCTCTTCGTTCAGATAGATGATATTGGGATCTTTCTGGATGCCGGATATAAGCAATTCTACAGTCCTTAGTTTGATCACTTCGCCGATTTCCACCCGCTCATAACCATCAATTATTTCCGGTCGCACATCGAATTTCAAAAATAGAGTGTCCGCTTCCATACTGGCTTCGGAAAATAGAGGTCCTATACAATCCGACTTGACGGCAATGACCAACTTGAGCGTTTCACCTTTCTTTTCTCTGCTGATAATGCGATTGCGGTATTTTTTCTTTTCCCCGTCGCCAAAAACTACTTCTACATGCTCAGCATCTTCATCGGTATCAATTTCAGACAAAATATGGTACTGATTGGGCAGTTGCGCTAATAATGAATTGGAAACAAGGAGCAGCAATAGTATGGAGAATCTCATATTCTGATTTTCTTAAAGAGATGCGAATGCAGGCCTTTTTGTTGAAGAAACAACAACATTCTCTTTTACGTGGATGAGTAAGGTAGGGAAAACACCATTCCGCGTAAGCTTATACGCAATAAAATAGTCAAAACACCGCCGGCCAGGAAATGGAGACCGCTGCCGTAGTATAAGCACCGCATTCCAGCCTCACTTGGAGTAATACTTTAAAGCCATGCACCATCATCACTCATCACAGTATTACAACATCACCAACATCACAGCATCGATAATCACTTCCGCTGCCCCGGATACTGCGGATCGATCCGTTCCACAAGAATAACTTCACCGTCAATGACATCCACCACCCGGACGGAGGTACCGCGAGGTATCTCCCGGCCGGCCGTAATGGCATCGATGGTGTAATGGGCGCGGCGATCATGGATCTGGACTTTGCCGAAGCCGTTGCGGTGTGGTGGGATGGACTTCAGTACTTCGCCGGTGGAAAGAATGGAGCCGACCTCCGGTATTTTCTTCCGGCGAAGTCGACGCCCGCTGATATCGAGCCATCTGACCAGCAGGGCGATCACCAGTGCAAATGCGGCCGACCAGATCATACTGCTGACCAGTGAAAGATCATTTTGTACCATGATCAGACCGCACCAGCCCATGGCAGTGAAAAAAACAAGCACAAAGCGGGAATCCAGCCACTGGAAGAAACCGGGCCGTGAATAAGCGGCTCGTTCCTCTTCCTCTTCGTCGAGTAATGAGGACAGAAAAAGAATACCCAGCAGTATGGACGACACAATCGCCAGACTCCAGAAAGCCTGTTTTTCCCAGGGAAGGGATGTCCACCAACTTGTCATGCTGTAGGCATTCATAAATTTTTCTTAAGCTAGCTTTACAACGTATAAAATTAGACTCCTGGTGGGTGACACCGGCAAGCAATAGACGAAAGGGGAGACTTTTTCGGCTAACGAACAAATATCTTCGTTGATTTGATCTGTTCATAATGGTATTTACAAAAGGAGAATAGTAACTTTGCTCTAATTTCCACACAATTCCATAAGGTTATATGGCCAGACTAGAAGAAGTCAAACTGTTTTCAGGGTCGAATTCCCGTTATTTGGCAGAAAGCATCGCCGATTATTATCAGCAGCCGCTGGGTGATCTGAGCGTTCATCGTTTCAGTGACGGTGAAATGCAGCCGGTGATCAACGAATCGGTGCGTGGATGCTATGTTTTCTTCATTCAGTCGACGTTTTCTCCCTCGGAAAACCTAATGGAACTGTTGCTGATGATGGATGCCGCCCGCCGGGCTTCGGCTTCTTATATCACTGCGGTGATCCCTTATTTCGGTTATGCGCGTCAGGATCGGAAAGACAAACCCAGAGTGCCCATTTCGGCCAAACTGATCGCTGAAATGTTGCAGGCCGCCGGAGCAGACCGCATCATGACCATGGACCTGCACGCCGATCAGATCCAGGGCTTCTTCGATATTCCGGTGGATCATTTGAAGAGTGAGGCCATTTATATTCCCTATCTGCAGGAACAGAAACTGGAGAACGTCATATTCGCTTCTCCAGATGTAGGAGGGGTAAAACGGGCCAGAACCTATGCCAAACATTTTGAGTGTAATCTGGTGATCTGTGATAAGTACCGCAAACGGGCCAATGAAGTGGCCGGTATGACCGTGATCGGTGAAGTGGAAGGGGCCGATGTAATTCTGGTAGATGACCTCGTGGATACGGCCGGTACGCTCAGCCGGGCCGCAGAGATCATTCTGAAAAAAGGTGCCAAAAGCGTCCGGGCGCTTTGTACACACCCGGTATTATCGGGCAAGGCCTACGAAAACATCAACAAATCTCCGCTTACCGAACTGCTGGTAACCGATACGATTCCCATCAAAAAAGATTCACCCAAGATCAAGGTATTGCCTACGGCCAAGCTGTTCGCCCGGGCCATCCGGAATACGCATGAGCACCGCTCTATTTCCGCCCTGTTTGTGGATGGATAAAAAAAGTATTCTATTCCATTGATTTTTAGAATAAATGCCTATCTTTGCGTGCCGTTTTGGGGGCCTAGTGTTCTAAACGGGCTTTTAAACGTAATTTGCAAAAGCTAATCAGCCATGAAAATAGTTGCTCTAGAGGGTCAGGGAAGAGAAAATATGAGCAAAAGTGCGGTAAAAGCACTGCGGAAAGAGGGATCTGTACCAGCGGTAATGTACGGTGGTGAGAAGGTGATCCATTTCTCTGTTTCTGCCAAAGAAGTTCGTCCTTTGATCTTTACCGCCGATTTTAAGATCGCTGAGTTGAATATCGACGGAAAAGTATACCGTTGCATCCTGAAAGATAAGCAGTTCCACCCGCTGACAGATGATCTGCAGCACCTGGATTTTCTGCAACTTTCCGATGGCGCTACCGTAAAAATAGAAGTACCCATTCGTTTTACGGGAGCTGCTCCTGGAGTTAAAGTAGGCGGTAAACTGCAGCAGAACATGCGTACTGTGAAGATCAAAACCACTCCTGATCACCTGATCGACGAGATGTATGCTGATGTTTCTCACCTGGAACTGGGACAATCCATCCGGGTACGTGATATCAAGCAGGTAGACGGCGTAGAGATCATGAACTCCTTGAGTATTCCCATCGCTACCATTGAGATCCCGAGAGCACTGCGTAGTGCTACCGCTGCTGCTGCCGCCGGTAAGAAGTAAGTACCTGAAGTTCGGACTTCCGGACTTTGATAATATAATATTCAGAGAAGAGCTATCTGTCCTTGGGATTGGTAGCTCTTTTCTTATTTTTAAGCCTCAGTTGATTATATCTAATGATCGCACAAATAGATCGGGTTCATGGCTGAAAATTTAATAGTATCGCTTTTGCAGGCCGATCTGGTCTGGGAAAATAAAACCGTTAATCTGGAGCAGTTTGATACCAAAATTGCCTCCATCGGAGGTAGCTCCGATCTGATTGTTTTGCCTGAAATGTTCACGACTGGTTTCAGCATGAATGCCCGGGAAATGGCCGAACCAATGGACGGCCCTACGCTGGAGCATCTGCGCCGCTGGGCTGCCGGCAGCGAGGCTGTTGTTACGGGCAGTTTCATTGCAGTGGAGGCCGGTAAATACTATAACCGTCTGGTATGGATGCGACCGGACGGCACCTATGTGACTTATGATAAAAAGCATCTGTTTACCTACGCCGATGAGCACCTCACCTATACCGCCGGCACCAGAAAACTGATCGTGGAGATCAAAGGCTGGAAGGTCTGTCCATTGATCTGCTATGACCTGCGCTTTCCGGTATGGAGCCGGAATGTGGAAGATTACGATCTTCTGATCTATGTAGCCAACTTCCCGGCCAGACGGGCCGCCGCCTGGAAGAGCCTGCTGATTGCCCGGGCAGTTGAAAACCAGGCCTATACCATCGGTGTTAACCGGGTTGGAACCGACGGAAAGGATATTTATTACTCGGGCGATACCAGCCTGGTCGATTACGAAGGCAAAATACTATATCAGGCTGCTCATATTGAAAATACTTTTACAACAGAGCTGTCTTATTCGGAACAGCAGACGTTCCGCAGCCGTTTTGCATTTCTCAATGACCGGGATTCGTTTACGATTGAGTAGCATGGATTGCCTGGGATAGCAATTTTTACAATGCCCTCTGCTATCCATGCCGTCCACGCCTCCCACGCTCCAAATATTAAGCCAATTCTTAATAAAATCTCAAAGTTCTTCCGGCGTGATACTTTTGTTATAAGAGGGGCGTTATGTCCATACATTTTCTACCAATAAGCCTAAAGTCATGCCTTTTAAATTCATGCATCGTACGCTGATCATGGTGTCTGCTATTATGTTGTTTACACAATGTGATGTGATCAAAGATCTGATGACGGAACCTACGGGAAGTAAAAGTACTTCCTCCGGGACAACCAAGCCCCCTTCTTCACGAGAGCAGCGACTGAACGACCGGGAAGTACAGCTTCGTGAGGATATCGTCAGTTACGCCAAAAAGCAGCTCGGCAAGCGGTATAAATATGCCGGACGGACCCCGAAACAGGGATTTGATTGTTCCGGATTCACGTATTATGTGATGAGCAATTTTGACATTCGGTTGTCGCCAAGTTCACGGGAGCAGGAAAATGAAGGCCGACCGGTTGATGTATCCAATGCAAAAACTGGTGATCTTATATTTTTCCGTCGCTCCAAAAAAGGAGCGGTTTTTCACGTCGCACTAGTCGTATCCAATACTAAAGAAGGCCTGACGGTTATTCACAGTACCTCCCGTGGCGTGGTGGTGGATAACATTTCACGGTCATCCTACTGGAAGCCAAAGATATCTACCGCCCGTGACGTGGTAAGTGGATGAAATCTAAAACCAAAAGTGAATGCGGTTGTTAAGTGGGCGGTTTCAGTTGCGTAGAAAGGCAAAATCTATGCCCTCATCAGTATCGATGAGGAGCATAGATAGATATTGAAGCATTATTAAACTGCCTTAAAGATAGCGCTTTTTGGAACTATTTAAAAGTTCCCGTCTTTTATCAGGCTTTAAAACTGCAAAAGTCGTAAGTCAATAATATTGATTACGGCTTTTTTTGTGACCTTAGAGGCCGAATATAGTCCAAACGAGATCCAAAATTAAAAATCAAACCACACATGAACTCAAGAATTTTAGGCGTGATCATCGCCATATTATTGCTATTGGTTTTACTGGCCGGCTGGTGGGGATGGAGCCAAAATTCCGCCCGTACTGCCCTGGCTGAAGAAAATGAAACGCTGAACAGCAGTCTGGAAGACCTCGAAATACTGAAGAAGGATCTGGCAAACGAAGTAGACAGTTTACGGGTAGCTTATAATTCACTGGCCGAAGAAAATACGGCCCTGCAGGGATCTTTATCCGAAGTGGAAAGTCGTCTGGCCAAAAAAGATGCTGACCTGCGTTCGGCCAAAAACCGCAACGCCGGTGAAGTGAATGGCCTCAGGGCGGAAATTCAGGAGCTGTTGGCTGCTAAATCAGAGTTGGAAGAAAGTATCGACGTGTTACGCTTCGAGAACGACTCGCTTCGGAACGTTACCGGTCGTCTGGAAGCGGATCTGTCACAGGTAAGAGCTGACAATGATGCCCTATCGAGAATGAATAATTCTATTCAGGACGAACTCAAGCGGCTTACCCTGGCCAACTTCAAAGCCACGGCTTTTCAGGTAGAAGCTGAAATGCGCTCAAGCAAAGCTACTGCCAAATCCGGGCGTACCCGCCGAATCCGGGTTACGTTTGACCTGACCAACGTGCCGGCAGAATACCAGGGAACCCGTCCGCTGTATCTGGTGATCACGAATGAAAGTGGCGTACCCATCGATTCGGAAAATCCGATCCAGGCACAAAGTATAGTGGGAGGACAGCGGATGGATCTGATTGCTCAGGAAGCTAAAGAGGTGAATGTCGCCGAGAGCCAACGTCTGTCTTTCACACATGAATTGTCTGAAAAACTGGCTCGTGGTTTTTACCGTGCAGCTGTGTATACGGATGTCGGATTACTTGGCGCAGCTAGTTTCCGCTTACAGTAAGATCCGCTCTTAAACCGCAACCAAGATGAGAAAGACTGTTCAAAAAACTGTGTCCCCCGGAAAATCAGGACCAGACCCTCAATTTCCAATAGCAAGTGAGGTGAGATTTACCGGATTTCTTCTGGTGAAAGTGCTGATCCTGCTTGTTCTCGGTAGTAGTTTGCTTAGTTCCTGCGTAAGTAAAAAAAAGT
>JAGQXH010000990.1 GCA_020436695.1 Lewinella sp.
TCGGGAACCTCCGCCTCAATTAGCACAAAAATTCCCTGCATCAGAGCTTGCAACAATAATTTTGCTCACATACTTAGTATCAGCATTGTCGGTTTTCTGACTTCACTCATGGCTAGCCCCGTGCGAAGTCGAGGGGCTGTTTTGGAAAAAAAGTAGTATTTTGAATATTTAATTCCAAACATCCGAATGTAACATGAAGCACCTGATCTTTCTGTTGGCCGTCACTCTGTGCAACCTGAATTGGTTAAATGACACAGCGGCACAGATGGATAATCAACAACTGCTGACGATCATTGAGCGGGAAGCGGAAGACGTGGGTGGGGAGATCGGTGCCTGGCATTTATCCCTGGATGATCACGTTTTATTCATAACCACCGATGAAGAAAATAACCGGATCCGGATCCTTACTCCCATCGTTGAGGAAAGAGACATTGATGCCGAAAAAATGCATAAGATGCTCGAGGCCAATTTCCACTCCGCACTGGACGCCAAATACAGCATTTATAAAGGTTTTGTGATCAGTATTTTTACCCATCCTTTACGCGAACTGAATGAGGCGCAACTGATCGACGCCATGCATCAGGTCATCAGGCTGTCGGAAACCTTCGGTACTACCTATTCCAGCACGGATATTTTATTAGATGGGCAGGCTGATGACGATGAACCGGATGATAGAGTGAAACCGGCTACGAAAAAGAAATCATAGCGAAATACTCAGAATTTCATTATAAAGTTGAATGGATGAATTCTAAACGGGCAATTCGATGCTGCATGGTTTCATTGTTTCATGGCCCATCACGTCAATGGAACAATGAAGCAATGGGACAGCAATAATGTGCAATGCTGTCTAATCTACTCCTTTGAGCATTCTCTCCTCTCTGGGCTCATTCCTTTATGTACAAAGGCTGAAAGTCCGCCTCCTCCAGTTTCCGATTGTAAGCGCGAACTTCATCCATTATCACGGCTGCTCTGGCCTTTAGCCCGGCCCATTGACTATCCAAAAGAGTGATCCGTTCTTTCACTGCCGTTGTCAGAATCGGGATATTGGTGTTCATCTGCCCACGTACAAAAAGATATTCGGCCGACAATTTATTGGGAAAATTGATCACATCGTCGTAGCTCTGGCTTTTTCGCTGGACCAGTTCTCCATCCCATTCCGTCATCGTTTTCACCAATGCTTTTCCTTCGGCAGCCAATGCGCTCCGGTCTTCTTTTTCCGATAAACGTTTCACCCATTGATCGATCTGCATCCTAACCGCTTTCATTTCGTTGACCATACCGTGCATTTCCGTAACGGTAGCGGCAGTAGCCATCATCATATCGTGTTGCTGCTGATAGCGCTCTTTTCCGGCATCGATCGTCGGCATGGGAAGGATCGTGCCAGGGGTTTTGACCATATTATCCCCACCTTTTAATGTCAGAGTATAAGTGCCGGGCATGGCACGATGCCCCGAATAGCTGCCTTCCAGATAGGTTTTAGGAACTCCGGGCAATGTGGGATAACGCATATCCCAGACAAAGCGATTCAGGCCGGGTAACGTTGATAGTACCGGATCAGCACCGGGGCCACCAGGATAACTCTCGAAATCGGGATCGGAAAGGGAAGAAAAACTTCTGACCAACACACCACCCGCATCCCTGATCTCCAGGGTAAGCTCCAGGCTATCAGCCAGTTCGGGCAACTGGTAATAGATCACCATCCCGGTTGCCGGATTTACTCCCTGCAGGAGATCTGTACCGTCAACTCCGGAAGAGCTCTGATTCAGCTCGCTGCCGCCCCCCACACGTATGGCGGGCTCGGGTTGAAACATCACAACTCCTTCTTGCTTAGGATCGTATTGGCGCAGTAGCGGCAGATCATCCAGCACCCAAAAAGCACGGCCCTGGGTAGCCGCGATGAGATCCCCATGCCGGATCATCAGATCGGTAATGGGCACTATCGGCAGGTTGAGCTGGAAGGTTGACCAGTTCTGGCCGCCATCGTAAGAAACGTATAGCCCGGTTTCAGTACCGGCAAAAAGCAGGTTGTTGCGTTCATTATCTTCCCGCACGACCCGGGTGCACGCACCATCGGGAATGCCTTTGTCAATTTTGGTCCAGGATTGCCCGTAATTGGTGGTCTTGTACAGCCCCGGTTTCAAGTCGTTGAATTTATAACGGGTAGTGGCAATGTAAACCGTAGCCGGATCATGGGGAGATACTTCAATGGCGTTGATCAGGCATTCCTGCAAACCTTTGGGAGTGACATTATCCCAGCTTTCGCCGCCGTTTCGGGTGAGATAGACCAATCCATCATCACTTCCGGTCCAGATCACTCCGCTTTCGTGGGGCGATTCCACGATATAACTCAGGGTACCGTAATTTTCCCCGCCGGCGCCTTCGTTCGTA
>JAGQXH010000991.1 GCA_020436695.1 Lewinella sp.
CCAGGCGCTTGATCCCGAACGCTTCGTGCAAAGGCGCCAGCGCTACTACCATCTGTATGGTTGAGCAATTGGGGTTGGCAATGATCTTATCTTCCGCCGTCAGGCTGGATGCATTTACTTCGGGAACCACCAGTTTCTTGCCGGGGTCCATTCTCCAGGCGGAGGAGTTATCGATCACTGTGGCCCCGGCAGCAGCAAATTTGGGTGCCCACTCGAGGGAAGTGCTCCCGCCGGCAGAAAAAATGGCGATATCCGGTTGGGCTGCTACGGCTTCTTCCATGCCGATCACCTGGTATTTCTTGCCCCTGAATTCGACTTCTTTTCCCACGGAACGCTCAGAAGCGACCGGTAAAAATTCATCAACCGGAAACTGGCGCTCTTCCAACACGCGGCACATTACCGTGCCGACCAGGCCAGTCACTCCTACAACGGCAACTTTCATATTCTTCTTTTTTAAGGCGTTACCTCAAGGGGTAAACGCTTACATTAAGTTTTGATTAACTCTGGTTTATTCCGGACGGCAAAGATACGGTCATAATGTGTTTATTGCTATTTTTGGCTGCATGAAAGGCTTACTTTTTTTCATCCCGTTCCTCCTTTTCGGATGGTTCACCCCATTGAATGCACAATTCCTGCAAATTGACTTTTCGGAATCCAGTATCAATGATTGGTTCGGAGATACCGATAAATTTCTAATCGTTAACGAACAACTCCGGCTAAATGATGCTTCAGCCGGCAGCAGCAACATTTCCTATCTGAGCATTCCGGCACCGACCAGTATTGGTGAAAGCACGTCCTGGGAAAGCTGGGTGTATCTCGACTTTTCTCCTTCTGCCAGCAATTTTGCCCGGATCTACCTCACTGCTTCCCAGGCGGACCTCTCGGCTTCTTTAAATGGCTACTTCCTACAGGTCGGCGGCATATCAGGTGATCAGGATGCCGTTGAGCTTTACCGGCAGGATGGAGATACCCCCGTACTACTGATCTCGGCTACGGCCGGAGCGGTAGGCGGCACCTCTGCCCTGGCCAATATCCGGGTGATCAGAACCGAAGAGGGCGAATGGACCCTGCAGGCCGACTACACCGGCGGGACCAACTATCAGAGCGAAGGCACCGTCACCGATAAAACGTATGGAATGGGAAACTACTTCGGTTATTACTGCCGTTACTCCTCTACCCGATCCGATGCTTTTTACTTCGATGATCTGCTGGTGAACCCCATTTTTCAGGATCAGACCCCCCCGGATATCCTTGCAGCCACCAGTATTGATGCCCGCACATTGGCCGTCACTTTTAATGAAGCTGTCGATCCCGCCAGTGCTTCGCAGCTCAGTATATATGAAATCGTTCCCGGGCCCGGTCTGCCGCAAACTGCGCTGCGCTCGGAGGAAGATCCGACCGTAGTGCTGCTGACCTGGGCGACTTCCTTTACCAACCTACAGACCTATTCACTGACCGTAACCGGCATCCGCGATCTGGCCGGAAATCAGTCCGGCGAGCTTAGTATAGATTTCACCTACGTGGAACTGGCTTTCCCTCAGACCGGCGACCTGCTTATCACCGAAATGCTGCCCGATCCCTCTCCTCCATTGGGGCTACCTAATGCAGAATTTGTGGAAGTGTACAACGCCAGTGACAAAGTACTGGCACTGGAAGGCATAGGTTTGTCAAGCGGCGGGAGTCCCAAAATATTACCGGCCTATCAAATGTTGCCGAATACCTATCTCATTTTATGCGATGAAGCCGATGTGAATGCATTTTCTGCTTTCGGTCCTGCTTTGGGGCTCGACGGTTTCCCTGCACTCACTAACGGCGGTGATCAGATAACGCTGACCAATGAGGATGGCGCTGTTCTGGTGTCCCTTACCTACGATCTAAGTTGGTATAAGGACTCTGAAAAGCAAGATGGAGGCTGGTCGCTGGAATTGATCCGAACGGACCAGTCGATCGACTGTGTGGGCAACTGGAGTGCATCGAATGCCGCGAACGGAGGCACTCCCGGACAGGAAAACTCCGTGAAAAATAATCCGCTGGAAGGACAGGGGCCGATACTGCTTTCGGTTTATGTAGCCTCGCCCACGGAGATCGTACTGCGTTTTGACGAAACACTCGATCCTATCGCAGCCACCGATCCTGATGCCTACTCTATTTCAGGAGGACTGAGCATTACAAATGCCCGGCTGGG
Source organism: Lewinella sp. (assembly GCA_020436695.1). Classification (GTDB taxonomy): domain Bacteria; phylum Bacteroidota; class Bacteroidia; order Chitinophagales; family Saprospiraceae; genus Flavilitoribacter. The sequence continues at coordinate 2,186 of JAGQXH010000991.1, forward strand.
AGGAGTGCCTTCAGAAATCGTATTGGAATTAAGTTCTGCGCTGGAACCCGGAACGATATACGAAGTGCAGACCGGCACCTCCATCACCGATTGCCTGGGTAACCAGTCAGAATCAACCGTCAGCCGTAGAGTTGGACTGGCGGAAACCGCCGCCGAAGGAGATCTGGTGATCAACGAATTGCTCTATATGCCGGAAGTCGGCG
>JAGQXH010000992.1 GCA_020436695.1 Lewinella sp.
TACCGCTTATACTTTTGATCCAAATGGCCGTCTGGAATTGATCGGAACCGGTAATGGCCGGCCGGCGCAAGTTTATGATCCCTATGCGCTTTTTAAAACGGGCAGTACCACAACGCACAATATTGACTTGCGGTTGCAGTTTCATGATGACTGGCTGGTGAATACCATCTATGACCAACGGTCGGAAAATGGGGCCATGCCCGGCGCAAAGGAACGCTTCAATCATTTTCGATTCGATCTCGAAAAGGTGGGCAATGATGTGCTGAATGCCAAATACCACTTCGACCACAGCCGACAGCGGACGGATCTGGGACTTAGAGGCGGCAATCTGGCCAGGCTATTCTACAGCATGGCTACCACACCTCCATCCTTCGATAACGCAAACGGATATGAGCCGACAAAGGCGGCCGGCAAAGCGGAAACATTTACTACTTTCGATGATGGAATGCGGAGTTATAATCCCGGTCAGACAGCCAATCCGTATTTCCTGATCAACAAAGATCGCAATACGGACCGGCAGTACCGAACGCTGCAATATGTAGATCTCAGCCTGAATTACTACCGCTTCCGGATCGCTTCAAAACTCAGCTATGAGCGCTCCGATCAGACCCAACAATTTGCCACTTTTGCGCCAGGTGAGTGGCTGGGGCCGGCTCATTCCGCCAACCGGAACCGGCAACTCGACAATGGATATGCTCAATTGAATTTTTGGACGGAGATAGAGCCCGGTTACAGCTACGATCACCGATTTGAAGCCAGGTTGACCGGAGAATTCTTTTACGATGAGATGAATTTCCATCGGAGGGATATATCCTCCGGCATTTCCTCAGGAGAAGACCTGTCTAACCGTCGGACCCGCAGATCGGCCGGGCTGCAACAAAAGATCAGCTATCATTATGACAACTGGTTGAATGTTGATCTCCAGAATTACAGTTACACTTCCAGTACGCTGAAGGATAACTATTTTTTCAATCCCATGGTCGGTCTAAGCCTGCATAAATATTTTCGGAGCAGCGAAATATTGGATCACGGCCGGCTGTTTTCTTCCCTCAGCCGGACGATCTCTGAACTGCCGGTCAGCTATACTTCTTTAGCATTCAATACCCTGGATGGATCATCGGACCGGTTTAACCAATATTTTGAAGACCGGGAAGTATTCTATCAGCCCGGACTGTTGCCGGAAAGAGCCAGAGAATTTGAGGTCGGTGCGGAAGTGGATCTCTTCTCCAACCGGATACAGACTTCTTTTACCTATTATCATTCTCTTCGTGAAAACGCCATTTTCCCGTCTCTGACCAATGCAGGCGCCACCCTGGTAAACGGGGCAGATCTGAGCAATCGGGGAATAGAAGCCACGGTTAACTATTTGCTGAGCCATCGCTTCGTTAGGTGGTCGGTTGAACTTAATTTCTCAAGATATCGCAGCCGTGTTGAACAACTTCATGTAGCTGATGAAGAGATCCCTATTGCCGGTTTTACCGATATCCACAAGAGTCTTATTGCCGGACAGCCGGTGGGCGTGCTGGTCGGTACGCGTTTTGCCCGGAATGCTGCCGGAAATACGATTATCGGCCCCGATGGTTTTCCTCTTGTGGACGACCGGCCGGGCATTATCGGTGATCCGAACCCTGACTGGATGCTGGATATCAACAACGTTTTTACATGGAAAGGCATTGGATTATCTTTTCTCATCAGCCTGCAAAAGGGAGGCGATGTCTGGAACGGCACGCAAAATGTGCTCAACTATCATGGTTCCTCACAATTGAGTGGGCAGCTCCGAAATGTGCGCAATTACATATTCCCGGGAGTGACCGAAGGCGGTGCGATCAATAATACTGAGGTGGATCTTTTTGATCCTGAGCAGGATATTACCGAAAACCGCTGGGTCCGATACGGGCTGACGGGGGTTGCGGAAGCAGCGATAGCGGATGGGACGAGCCTGCGTTTCCGGGAGATCGCTTTAGACTATACTTTTCCGGATCATCTGTTGTGGGACCTTCACTTGTCGAAAGTGAGTATTTCCCTTTTTGCCAAAAATCTTTTCCTGATCACTGCTTACCGGGGTGTTGATCCGGGCACTGCTCTGTTCGGCTACGAACATGGTCGCGGGCTGGATCTCTTCAATTTTCCCAACCTGCGGAGTGTAGGGCTGAAGTTGCATGTCAGCTTATGAGGCCGCCTTTTATGCCTTGGTCATCGAGGTATCATACTACTGGAAAAATGGACGTTGGGATAACTCCCAATATCCCAATGTCTAGTAGTATAAAGGTGCATGTACTTTTAGCAGGCTGTGTTCAAACCTCTATCTCCTTTCACCATTCTGAAAAAACCAAGATCATGAAAACCAGATTATATAGTTTGTATAACAAAATGCATAAATCT
>JAGQXH010000993.1 GCA_020436695.1 Lewinella sp.
TGATCAATGCCTATTGGGAGTCTTTGCCGTTTGCATTGCCGAAAAACCGGTCGGGAAAAGAATGGTATCGAATTATTGATACATACTTGCTGCATCCGAATGATCTTATAGTAAATGGCGAGCCATTGACACGTTCGGATTCATATGAGCTTAGGTCCCGATCGATGGTAGTATTATTGGAGAAAAGCGCAATGAATTGGTAACAAAATCCATTAAAAAAATGCTGATTATAGCTTTTATCACTGTCATCCTTGTCTTTGCCGGGGTAGGAGTACATGGATATCTGCAAGGAATCCTTGCACCACCGTATGATCCCGACAAGATGCTCCTTAATTATGAACGGATAGGGGAGGGGACAAAAAAGATAATTCTCCTGCATGGTTTAACCGGTTCATTGAATTATTGGAAAAGCGGATTAGATGATATCTCAGATTCATACTCCCTATTATTAATTGATCTTCTCGGCTTTGGTGAATCTCCCAAGCCAAATAGTAAATATGATCTTGAAGAACACCTCGGAGCAATAGAAAAGATAATTAGGAAAGAAGCTTTCGACGATGGGAATGCGATTGTTGTAGGTCATTCTCTTGGAGCTATCCTGAGCCTGGCCCTAACTGAAAAACGACCAAAGTGGATCGAGGTGACAGTGGTTATTGGGCTCCCGGTCTTTAAAAGCAGAGAAGCAATCAAAGGTAGGTTCAATGAAGTTTCGCTCTGGGATGGAATCAGCATTGATTCCAGATATAAGTTTGTTTGTTTTTTCCATCCACTGTATATGACAGAGTGGTTTCGACCGGATAACATTCCAAAAGATGTTTTTAAAGATGCCCGTAAACACACCTGGGTCAGTTATTATAACACTTTGGATCAGGTTATTTTTAATACTGATTTGGTACAACTGGCCTCCAGAATTGAGCAGAAGCCGATCCTTATTATACACGGGGAGAAAGATGCAACCGCACCTATTGAAAATGTGGAAGAGTTGATTCCGCTGTTCTCTAATGCTGAATTTAGAAGATTACCGGATGCTGACCATCAGGTCTTTTTGGCGGAGCCTTACACTATCTGGTCTCTTATAAAACACTTTTCAACGGGAGTTCCGGATCGTCACCAAGCTATCTCAAACGAGTCATCGGAATGAGTAGGAACGAGTATAAAAAACTGGTAAACGAACCTTTTTTGCTCCTTTACAAGATTTTGTAAACAATACCCAAATACTTATAAATATATCTGTTAAAAAGGTGGTAAATTGTTGATTATTAGATACTACAGAAGATTTATCGGCTTTCAGCCTAATCTGATGATCTTCTTAATTGAAGCCTTTAAATGCTTTCTAAAGGCAATTTGAATACCCAATACATTATGCTCGATCAACCCTGATTGAAAGGGTTGCTTATTTGCTCTGAAAAGAACAAAAATTATGAAAAGCAAAAGAATTGTCTGGATGCTTATTGGGTGTGTTTTGCCGTTACTGCTCATCTTTCTGGCTCCTGCTCTTGGCCTCGGTGAAAACGTCGGCCTGCTGTTCTTCGTTCTGGCGATGTTTGCCTGCCATTTATTAATGCCGCACGGACATGGCGGGAAGCACCAACACGATTCCCCAAATTATTCATCAGCTTCCAAAGAAGATAGTCATGAGAAGCATACACATTAGAAAATTCGGCCTGGCCGTGGGGCTCACCTGGGCATTGTTATACCTGGGTTGTATGCTCGTAATGGTAACGGTTGGCCGGGACGGTACCGTGCTGTTTTTCAACAGCTTGCTGCACGGAATCGATACGGCGCCGATCATCCGGATGGATGTGCCTTTTTACGAATTTGTGATCGGATTAACGCAGTCCTTTGCCTTGGGTTGGCTTGTGGGAGCTTGTATTGCGGGTATCTATAATATTAGCCTGGAGGCCAATTACTAAAGTTTATACTAGTTCCTGTTCTTAATCAAATAAACTATTGAAGCCATGATCAAAAAAAAGTATTTGAAAAGCAAAGACCGTTGCAAGGTCACATTTACCCTTTCACCGGAGACCGTACAGAATGCTGACAAGGTGCGTGTACTTGGGGATTTTAATGAGTGGTCCTGGGAAGACGGCCTGCAAATGAAAGCTGTTAAAACCGGCCTTCAGGCCTCCATCGAGTTGCAGCCGGGAAAGAACTATGAATTTCGCTACCTGACCGATAGCGGTCAATGGATCAATGATGGGACTGCGGATGAGTATACACCCGCTCCTTTTGAGGGGGTTCAGAACTGTGTAATATCGCTTCCGGCACAACTCGATTCCAATAACGAAAATTAAGTAATACGCTAGATGAAATTTGCCTGGCTAATATGGTCAATATTAATATTGGGCCTTTGGGGTTTAGTTTATTGGAGGAAGCCCGATT
>JAGQXH010000994.1 GCA_020436695.1 Lewinella sp.
AAAAAAATAAAAAAATATAAAAAAATAAAAAAAAAAAAAAAAAGCCCCGACCAAAGGGCTTTTTAACAAATCATAATCTCATGAAATAATAAGACGACCTAATTCTTTATTTTTTAACTGGAAGCTTAGTTTTATTATCGGTTTTGGAATGGCCCTTTTTTAGGATGACTTTTATTAAGGGATGACTTTTGGGCTCTTCTTGTTGTCGTTATTTCCTTTCGACAATACAAATATGCATGGCTTTCCACCGGAAAAAAAAGACAAATTCCGGGTTTTGTTGAAATAAAAAACGATTTTTCAAACCACATGAATTCACTAATATTTGATTATCAATTACTTATAAGCATTTGATTGTTAAAAATAACAAAGCATCCTGTCCAGTTTTTTAGAGATTTTTTTTAAAAAAAAGTGAATTTATTCCTGATTCATCTAAATACACTTCCATTTTCAGTTACCTATCCGGCCATCCGGCAGCCAGTTGAGCGATAGTTTCTGCGGTAATTTGCGGCAATACCGGTATTCGAAACCAGATCTTAAGCCCGCTCATTTTAGTGATAATGGATTCAGTAGTCAATACCTGATCTCCGTTGATCACCAAACCGGCGATGGGGATATTCCGGGCACGGAGGGCTTCCACGCTCAGCAGGGTGTGATTGATACTCCCCAGATAGTTCCTGGAAACTAAAACCACCGGCAGTCCCAAACGTCCGATCAGATCGATCATACAATCCTGGTCATTGAGCGGCACCATCAATCCGCCGGCGCCTTCTACGATCAATGCATTTTGAGTCTCCGGCAATTGAAAGTGTTCCAGTTCGATCCTGACTCCATCCGCAGCGGCACTGGCGTGCGGTGACATAGGGAGCTGCAATCGGTAAGCTTCCGGATGTATCCTCTTCTCCGTCAGGCCGGCCCATTGACGTACTTTGTCCGTATCGGTAAAATCCAGATCACCGGACTGGACCGGTTTCCAATAATCAGCGCCAAGCGCCCGAGCCAATACGGCACTTACTACCGTTTTTCCTACTTCGGTTCCTATGCCGGTGACAAAATATTTTGATCGCATATCAGTAGTTTGACGAAAATAAATGACTGATCAACCGGCCAATCTCATTTTCCGTATTAAACGTATGCAGGCAGATCCTTAGGCGTTCGCTTCCTTTCGGGACTGTGGGAGATAAGATCGGCAGGATACGAAAGCCCGCCTGCTGCAATTCCTGTGCTGCCATTTTCACAGCTGTATTGCCGGGCACCAGCAGACTTTGGATCGCCGAACGGCTTGGAATCCATTCTATTTGAGATAGATCGATCACCCCTTTTTTAAAGAAGGCTATCTTATGTTGTAACTCTTCAACAAGATTGGACGAAGCCAGGAACTTATATGCCTGCAGGATGCGATAGACCGTATCCGGAGGCAGGCCCGTCGTATAGATAAAAGGACGGGAAAAGTTGATCAGGTATTCACGTAGCAGTTGACTACCCAATACAGCGGCACCATGACTTCCGATAGCTTTCCCAAAAGTGATCACCCTGGCCCAGATCTTGTGTTCCAGTCCGGCCTCAACGACCGATCCTCTCCCCTGTGGCCCGATCACTCCCACCGCATGCGCTTCGTCGACGATCAGGGCGGCGTCAAAAGCTTCACAGCAATCCACCAGTTCGCTGAGTGATGCTTCATCGCCATCCATCGAATAGATGCTTTCCACCACCACGAATTTTCGTCCTTCGGCCCGTTCCAGTTTTTCCTGCAGGTGTTTGACATTATTGTGCCGGAATGACAGAGTGCGAGCTTCACTCAGGCGCAGTGCATCCCGAATGGAGGCGTGAACCAACTGATCATAGATTATGGTGTCGTGGCGGGTAGCCAGACAGGAGATCAATCCCAGATTGGCCTGATAGCCGGAATTGTAGACCAGCGCCGCTTCCGAATGGTGAAATTGAGTCAGAAATGCTTCCAATTCGCGATAAGCTGCATGATCACCACTGATCAGGCGGGAGCCGGTGGCTCCGTATTGAAACTGGTCCGGTAATGAAAATTGACGGCGTGACATCCCCAGATAATCATTGGAACAAAAGTCTATGCCATTCGATGATACAGGAAGTACTCTGAAGGCATTGGCATCCTTCCGCTTTTGCAGCTGAGTGTGTAGATATGCATCAATTTTGGGTCGGGACATGCTTGAGTTGTTGAGGTGTTTGGGTACTGAGGTGTTTGGGTGTTTGGGTGTTTGGGTGTTCGCAACTTGAGCACATCAACACACAAACACTTGAACACACTCCCAGCCCGTGCACGTATCCGGCCGCTGACTCCTTCTACTACACAACACTAATCACAGCATCTCAGCATCATAAC
>JAGQXH010000995.1 GCA_020436695.1 Lewinella sp.
GTGGCGAGTGGAACGGAAAAAAAGCTGGAAGTATCGGGCATATCGGGAGCTTTAGTTTTCAATTGTCCAAATTACTGACGGCAGGAGAAGGCGGCGCTTTGACCACCAGTGATCCCATTATTGCCGAACGGCTGGATGCCTTGCGCAACTGTGGTCGCCGGCCGGTAGAGGACGAGCGCTTCGCCGGCGATAAAGGAGCCGGAAACTATATTGATGAGGGTAATTTTTTACAATCCGGTAATTATCGCATCACCGAGTTTCAGGCGGCGATGTTGCTGGAAGGATTGCGTAGATTACCCGAACAAAATGAAGTCAGGGATCGCAATGGGATCTATTTAAATAAAAAATTGCATGATCTCCCGGGAGTTCTTCCGCTGAGGCGCGATGACCGGGAAACCCGGGAAGCCTATTTCAATTTTGCCTTTCGATACGATCAAACGCAATTCAAAGACCTGCCTATCAAAAAATTCCGGGCAGCACTGGCGGCAGAATTAGGCCTCACCGTTGATGCCTGTTATGAACCCCTCAACAGATGTGCGTTGTATGCTCCTCATACCAAACCCGCAAGACATAAACTGAACGACACTTACTGGGCTGCTATCGACCCAACACGCTTTAAACTACCGGTCTGTGATCGGATCCACTTTGAAGAATCGGTTTGTATGCACCATAAATTATTAATGGGCGACGAACAGGACATGGATCAAGTGGTAGCAGCTATTTCCAAGATCTATGATTATGCAGATGAGCTCTTGGCCTGAAGGAAAAAGGCAGAGGTGACTATCTTCCGCAGTCATTGTCATGTACCTGATAGGTAATATAAGTAGCTAGTCAGCCAGTTGTAAGTCGATAATGATAGTAGTAAAATGAAACGAATGGGGTCCGGCTAGGTGTAATACTGACGGCTTCGATCTTGATAACCTCGTCTTATTGCACTACATTTCAGCACTTATCGCTTTGACTGACGACTATTGACTGGTGACCGACGACTTACATTAATCAAGATGCCCAATTCCCGGGCCGGAGCCATCTGCCTGATATCTTGTTAAATTTTAACTTAATGATCCTACGTTTTACCATTTTATTGCTCGCGGGTATGGTTATGCTATTTACCTCCTGCGATGCCCCCAATGATAATTCATCCCATCTGGAACAACCGGTATATGAGGATGTCCCTTTCCTGCAGGAGTACAGCGTGAAGTACTATTCTCAGGACGGGAATACTACACTCAAACAGGTGGGCGCAGATCGCAATGGTGTGATCCGTATCCTTTCGTCAGCAGGCTTGTTGCAGCCTCGTGACGGACGTTTTTTGTACCCGGGAGACCTGGTGAAAGACGGCACCTATCGCACCAGCGCGCATAAACAGATTGCAGGAATGACCGTAATCGATGATCAATTGGTCTACCTGGATGATGAAGCGGTGTTCAGTCACGCCTGGGCCGGTAAACTTTTTATAAAACATCAACTCCCGAAGGCTTTTCTGTTTGCCGGATCAGCAGATTTTACTTTTCTGGTTTCGGATGGATCGGAAATGAAACTGCTGCAAGACGATCAGATCGCCTGGTCCGGTACTTATCCTGATGGGCAACTGTTGGATATTCAGTATGATCCAAAAACCAATCTATTTTATTTGCTTTCGGCCGGAACAATAAGCAGCTTTTCACCCGCTGAGCAAAAAATGAACACTGTATTTCAGGCGGAAGACCTGACTGCGTTCACGATAGCCGATCAGGGCGCTAATCTGATAGTAGGAACCGGGAATGGCTATTACGTACTGGATGCCGGCAGTGGAAAACCGGACGGACCGATCCAAAACCGGCTGCCGGCGACACAGATCACCGATATCGCCGAGATTGACGGGAATATTTGGTTTGGATCCACTATGGGGGCTTTCATGCTGCGGGAAGACGGAAAATACAATTACTATTTCGGTGAGCGCTGGCTGCCCGGTGAGCGGGTAGTGGATATCCGTCCCGGTGAGGATAACTCGGTTTTAATCCTTACCGATGGCGGTTTAGGCGTGATCGAATTTAAAGAACTTACGCTGTACGACAAGGCTCTTTATTACGAAGATCAGGTGCGCAAGCGGCATATCCGTCTCGGCTTTAATGCCGGACTTAATGCTATGGAAAAAGGAGATCTGGCTACCGGTTACCTCGACGATTCTGATAATGACGGGCTTTGGACCTCGATGTATTTGGCAGGCGAAGCATTCCGCTACGCCGTGACCGGAGAGGAGGACGCGCTACAAAACTGCCGCGAATCACTTGATGCCATGGAACGACTCTACACTATTAATCCGGTACCCGGTTTTCCTTCCCGTTCTTTCGAGCGGCGGGGATAT
>JAGQXH010000996.1 GCA_020436695.1 Lewinella sp.
CTTCCGGTTCGTTACTTTTTCAATTGTAGTACAATGAGTAGAGGCAGAAAAATTTCCATAAAGAGCATTTTGAAATTCCCGAATTTCTTTTTTGTAGTAGCCACCTTGATCGTTGGCCCATTGTTGTACTATTTGGATTCATTACAAACTCAGTGGGATTGGTCCCAGGTGCTGGTGGAAGGGCACGGTATGTTTTTTGACCTGATCGTATTTGGGATCTTGTTGACCATCTATGAGACCCGGAAAAAAAAGTGGGACAGGATCGAACAGTATGAAAATGAGATAGATGATTTCCGCCCCTGGAAAGCAGACGAGGGCGTGTACCGTATTGTGGGCAATGTGAAGCGATTAAATAAGGAAGGGATCAGCAAGATCGATCTGCATGATTGCCATTTGGTCGACGCCGATCTGAAAAATAAAGATCTGAGAGAAGCAGCGCTCGTTGACGCTAATCTGGAAAGAGCCAACCTGGAAGGCGCAAAACTTCAACATGCAAATCTGGAAAGAGCAAAGCTCACCGGATCAAGATTATCTAAAGCCATATTGGATCATGCGAATCTGAGTAATGCAAAAATGGCGGAAGTACAATTAATGGAGTCCGAATTGAGACATGCAATAATGTTTAAGGCTCAGATGCAAAAAGCAAATATGGATCAAGCCCAACTGGAGGAAGCTAATTTGAGAGATGCCAATCTGATTGAGGCAAACCTGCGGTGCGCAAATTTGTCGAAGGCTATACTCAGCGAATCGAAGTTAAAGTCTGCGGTACTTAAAGAAGCAAACCTGACAAAAGCCCAGCTGATTAGTGCAGACCTCAGAAAAGCAGATCTAAGGGATGCTATTTTTTTCCAGGCTGATATGGCAGATGTAGAGTTGGAAGGTGCAAAAGTGGATAACAGATATTGGCTGGAAAATCTATCCGGGGCACAAGTGAAACATGCGGATTTGCTGAAAAACAGGTTTTATGTAGACCGGGAGGTGCAAACGGATGAAATAGGAATTATCTATTTTGAAATAAAAATAAAACAAGTTTAGATCCACCGGTTCCCTCGTAGTGATGTATTTTGTGGAAAATCCTATTTCCCATGATAAAGCCGATACACGATCTCCTTCTCCTCATTGTAGTTTTTCTGCCGCTTATTACAGGGACGGCCCAAACGGAAAAGCTGGAACTGACCGATATTTTTGATCTGGAATTTGTTTCCGATCCACAGATCTCTCCCGACGGCGCGCAGGTAGCCTACGTCCGCAATTTCAAGGACATTATGGCGGATGCCAACCGTTCCAACATCTGGATCGTCAATGCGGACGGCACGCATAACCGCCCGCTCACCACCGGCAATCGCAATGACCGCTCTCCCCGCTGGTCGCCGGACGGCACCCGCCTGCTTTACCTGAGTAATCAGGAAGGAGGTACCCAGCTTTACCTGCGCTGGCTGGAAGACGGAAGTGAACAGAAACTGAGCAACTTCACTAGATCTCCCGGCAATATCCAATGGTCGCCGGATAGTAAATGGATCGCTTTCAGCATGTCAGTAGACGGTACGCCATCTTCGTTGGTCAAACTGCCGCAACCACCCAAAGGCGCAAAATGGACCGATCCTCCCAAATACATTGATCAACTGAATTACCGCAGCGACGGGGCCGGGTATCTGCCCGCTGCCTACACGCATTTGTTCGTGCTGTCAGCTGACGGTGGACATCCCCGGCAGTTGACCTCCGGTGATTTCAACCACAGTGCTTCCTTCGACTGGACACCGGACGGTAAATACCTCATTTTTTCCGCCAATCGTCACCCCGGAGGAGAGTACGAGCCGCGTAATACGGAGGTCTATGAACTGGAAATTGCCTCCGGTGCGTTACGGGCTTTGACCGATAGGGTAGGGCCGGACAGCAGCCCCCGGGTATCTCCGGATGGAAAACAAATTGCCTATACCGGTTTTGACGATCGGTACCAGGGTTTTCAGACCGCCGGCGTTTACCTGATGGACCGAAACGGTAGTAACCCCCGCCTGATCAACAGCAATATGGACCGGGAGGCGGAGAACATTCAATGGAGTGCCGACGGGAAATCGCTTTATTGCCAGTACGATGATCAGGGGGATACCAAGATCGCGCGCATGGACCTGAACGGACGGGTGACCGACCTGACCAATAATGTTGGGGGCCTGAGCCTCGGACGTCCTTACTCCGGTGGTGATTTTACCGTGGCAAAAAACGGTCGGTTTGCCTATACCCTGGGCACTACCCAGTATCCGGCTGATCTGGCCGTAGCTACCGGTGCAAGAGATGTCAAACGCCTGACGGAAGTCAACGCCGATCTGTTCAGCCACAAAAAACTGGGTAC
>JAGQXH010000997.1 GCA_020436695.1 Lewinella sp.
TGCCTATGATGTAGGACTGTACCACAGTATGGATAATGGAAATAACTGGACCGGCCCCATCATCCCCCACAAGGACGGCGTGGCGGCAGAACATGGCTTCGTATCCTTTTTTCCCATGCCGGGAGACAAAATTGGTGCGGTGTGGCTCGACGGCCGGAATTACGCCCAGCAAAACCACGAAGGCCACGACAGCCATGGTTCGGGGGGAGAACCGGATATGACCTTACGGTTTGCCTCCATAGATCGGAAAGGCAACATTGCCGATGATCACGAACTAGATGCCAAGGTATGTTCCTGCTGTCAGACGGATGCAGCCCTGCTGGAAAATGGAGCGATAGTGGTATATCGCGACCGCAGTGCTGAAGAGATCCGGGATATCAGCTATGTACGCTGGATCGATGGAGCCTGGACCGAACCGCAGCCAGTAGCCGAAGACCTCTGGGAGATTAACGGCTGCCCGGTGAACGGGCCGGCCGTTGCAGCTTCTGGAAAAAATGTGGCCGTAAGCTGGTTCACAATGGCCGGTGGAGAGGCGAAAGTACAGCTGAAATTTTCTACCGATAACGGAGCACAATTTGGAGAGCCTATCCGCCTGGATGAAGGTAATCCAATTGGACGTATAGATGTACAGTTTTGGGACGACGAGCATGTACTGGTCTCTTGGATAGAAAGAGAGACGACAGATGCAGCGGCCATCCGGCTAAAAGTGATCTCCCTGAGTGGAGCAACTATTCATAATGAGCGTGTAGCGGATATTAATCCGGCCCGTTCATCGGGTTTCCCGCGGATGGCAATGGGAAATGGTATAGGCTATCTGGCCTGGACGGAAACAGGTAAGAAACCGCATATTAAAATGGTAAGTTTGTCGCTATAACATCCACTTGAAATGCTGTGAAATAACAGGGGATAACCTATTTAGAACCGATCCGTGTATCCTGCCGCTGGATCTCTCCGTTACTCAATCGCTTATAGGTATCTAACCCACAGCGGAGAAATTCACTGTATTCTTCCGGATCAGGCGTATAGGCCACCGGCCGGGTCAGTAGTTCACTTTCCGGAGAGATCAAAACGTAGTAGGGCTGGGAATTTGCCCCAAAGTACTCTTCCTGTATCTTGTGCCATTTCTTACCGATGTAACGATATTTATCGGCATCTTCTCCGGTAGCCGGGTTACGGTCATCTACATAGAGAGAGATCAGTACGAATTCATCCTTGAGGTAGTTATATACTCCCTGTTCCGGCCAGACGTGCTCTTCCATCTTACGGCAGTTCACACAGTTGTAGCCCGTGAAGTCCAGCATGACCGGTTTGTTGACCTGTTTGGCGTAAGCCAGGCCCTGTGCCAGATCTTTAAAACAGTCCAGATTCTGCGGACAATCTCCCGGGTGGAACCAGGAATAATAGCTGGGAGGAGCCAACCCGCTCAGCAATTTCAGCGGTTTGTAGGATCCCATCTCATTATCATAGATGAAACCGAGGGCCATATAGCCAACCAGTGCTATGGTAAGGCCAGTCATGACCACGCGGCCGAGCTTGATCTTCTTCAAAGGAGAATCGTGCGGAAATTTGATCTTACCCGCCAGATACAGCGCCAGGCCAATAGCGATCAATATCCAGATCCCCAGGAACACTTCGTATTTCAGTACGCCCCAGTGTTTGGTCAGATCGGCATTGGAAAGGAATTTGAAGGCCAGCGCCAGTTCCAAAAAGCCCAGGACAACCTTAACGGTATTCAACCAACCACCGGATCTCGGCAGGGAGTTCAGCCAGGTCGGGAAGGCAGCGAACAGTGCAAACGGCAACGCCAGGGCCAGGCCGAAGCCTCCCATTCCCATGGTCAGCTGCATAGCTCCTCCACTGGAGCTCAATGCGCCGGCCAGCAGCGACCCCAGGATCGGGCCGGTACAGGAGAAAGACACCAGGGCCAGGGTCAGGGCCATAAAGAAAATACCCAGATAGCCACCTACACTTTCTGCATTGCTGGCTTTATTGGTCCAGCTGCTCGGTAAGGTGATCTCATAATATCCAAAGAAAGAAAAGGCGAAGAAAACAAAGATGATGAAGAACGACACGTTCAGCCAGACATTGGTTGATATCTGATTGAGAATACTGGAATCCACCGAGTCCATCAGGTGGAACGGAATACTCAGAATGATGTAGACCAAGAAAATGGAAAAGCCGTACAAAAAGGCTTTGGTCAGCCCCTGCTTCCGGTTTTCACTTCCCTTGGTAAAAAAGCTGACCGTCAGAGGGATCATCGGAAAAACACAAGGGGTTAACAGGGCGAGTAGACCACCGATGAATCCCAGGAAAAATATGGTCCAGTAACCTTTACCCT
>JAGQXH010000998.1 GCA_020436695.1 Lewinella sp.
TTACGTCGATCTGAGTACGGCCGCCGATAGCAATGGACTGGGTGGCGTACCCGGTGTAAGAGAACTGTAGTTCCGTCACTTCATCCGGGAATGCCAGCGTATAACTACCATCCAGATCGGTTACCGTACCTATTGTCGTACCTTGAGCTAATACATTCACCCCGATCAGCGGGGCGCCTTCTTCGTCCGTTACCGTACCACTCACTTCCTGCTGGGCAAAAGTGAACTGGTAGGACAACAAAATCATTATCATCAGCAATAATGATCGACCATACCTAACAAGATAAGGTTGGGAATAGGTAATCATAAAATAGTGAATTTAAAGTGAAAAATGGTTTTATCTGTTTGCGAGTCGCAATTTTCGACTAATCCACTGAAATAGGGAAATCGCAGTGTCAGGGTTAAATTTTGCCAAATATGGGGCTAAGAAGAGGTCCTGTTGGTTTAAGCCTGTAATAGGTGGAGCTTTATTAGTTTAACATGCTATTCAATAAAAAAACATATGAATTCCTACCCTCTAAACAAAACAATATTTCGAATAGAGCTATTTTTGTTGACTTTGTTTGCTTCCGTGAACGCACACAGAATAATAAAACAATATTAAATCTTTTTTCTTTTAAAACCTAGGAATTGTTAAAGAAAAGCGAACAAATGAGATTTTTACTAGACGAATTGGGCTGAGACGGGGAGACCATTGAACTGAGTGACTACAGCCTACCGGTCTCCAAAGTAGCGTTCAACCTGCCGCTGCAACACTTCAAATTCACTGGGCCTGGCAGCTGTTTTTTCAATGATACGGCCATTTTTCACCAACAGGAAACGCGGTATTACTATCGGATCGTTTCCGAAGCCAAGTTCCGTACCAAGCTGCCGTAACAGGGTTTCACCGGCACGAACGTGATATCCTCCGATCTGAAGATCAAAGACCATATACAACCACTCATCTTCATCCTCGGTCTTATCAATAGAAATATAGAGTCGTTCCAATCCATTGGCTGCCAGCAGACTATCCGTTTGTGCCTGATAGGCGATCTCTTCCAGGCAAGGTTGACACCAGGTAGCCCAGATATCGATATACAAGTCCTTACCGCTAAGTTGATCCTGCATGTCATTTTTCAAGGACTCCAGGTGCCACTGATCATCCATGATCAGGGGCACCCAATGGTCTGATCCATTGGCAGCCACCGGAGGGCCATCAGTAGGTGCCGGCTTTTGTATGGTTTCAATCTTTTCGGACCTGACATTGGCATTGTTCTCAAAAGACCAGTTCAGGGCATCGCGATATTTAGTGTTGGGAAACAGATCATAGAAGAATTCAAGATGCGATTCCAGCCAGGACTGATCACCTACCAGAATTTGGAAATAGGCGACGAGGGTTTCGGCAAAAAGGTACTCCTTCAGCCTGTCATCCGGTATTCGCATAATGCTTGGAAATACATCCTGCATTACAAAATCACCGGAACTCGATTGGATTACAGTGTCAGGTAATTCCATAAAGTGTTCCTCACCTAAGTCAACCGCATGCTGAAAAGCATAATAATGTTTAGCATACAGTGTACCCTGTTTTCCGTATAGCCGGTGTGGTTCCAGGGGAGGATATTGCTCGAAGATCCAGTTGGTGAGCTGTTTTCGGTCAGCAATACTTAGCTGATCGAACGCTACATCGGCTTTCCCGTAAAGTAGAGTCACGGCACGACTTAACAATGGCGTTTCCACTATCCCTTTGGCCCATTGGTAAAAATCCTGGTCAATCTTATTGGCGGCCAAAAGGGTGTCCAGAGGTTGAAGTTGCCGGGCGAATTCCGCCATTAAGGCCTCCGGCATTTCTTCTTCGGTAGCATTTCCCATGATGGCAACCATCTGATCCATATGGTAAATAGGCGGATAATACTCGTAACTATAGAGGAACTGATGTCCGGCAGCATTGGGCCCGCTTATTTCACAGAAGATCTGGTCTGTTCCCGGCAGATAATAGTTCATGTCAATGGTCACCTCCAAGGTGTTGCCCGGGAAGATGATGAGCGGTACGGAGTGCCCCTCCTGGCGTCTGCCGAAGTTGATATGAACCTGGAGGGGTAGCTCTTTTTCATTAAAGTTGAGAGACATCGGTTCACCGGTCCAGATTAAA
This sequence comes from Lewinella sp., assembly GCA_020436695.1. Lineage (GTDB taxonomy): Bacteria > Bacteroidota > Bacteroidia > Chitinophagales > Saprospiraceae > Flavilitoribacter. Next base: position 2,129 of record JAGQXH010000998.1, read on the forward strand.
TTTTCGCCCCGGGCCCGGTGGTAGATATTGTCCGTTAGCCTGCCTTGTGAAACGAAAAGGTAACTGTTTTGGGGATACCCTTTAATATCAAGCAGAACATGACCCTGCCCAAAAACAGAGGTTAGGGCGAGGGATAGAATAGCCACCAGGAGTCTGCGACGCATAAGATGTAGATTATTTTAGTCTATGAAAACAGAGCTTTTCA
>JAGQXH010000999.1 GCA_020436695.1 Lewinella sp.
CCTGCCCTACTGTTGTACGGAGCGAAAGATGCCCGGGTCTCCCGGGCCGAGATCGATACGATATTCCACAATCTGGCTGGTGAGAAAAATCTGGTAGTTTTTGAAAATGCGGAACATGAATGCTATCTGAATGATCACGAGGCGGACTGGGACGCTGCTATTGATCGCTTCCTGGACCACTAGAGATCCAGAAACCGTTCGATCTCTTCACGATAGCCCCGGCTCGACTGCAACTGTTTGCCGTTTCGCAAAGTGAAGTGATACTGCCCGTTTCCATCGTATCGATGGGCCGCCAGGTAATGTGTGTTGATGAGCACTGAGCGATGAATGCGTAGAAAAGGATGACCGGTCACCTGCTCCTCAAAAGCCTGGAGTGTCTGCCGGATCAAATATTTGGCGTCTTCCAGATGGATCTGCAGATAATTGCCCTGCGCCTCTACACACTGAATGTCAAGGACATTAATGGTAAATGTTTTACCCTTGTCTCTGACCTCGAGTTGAAGGTCTTCCGAAAGTTGTTGCTGTTCAAAGTCGTTCAATACTTTCACCATTCGATGGTGGAGTACCGCCTGATCTTTGGTTTGGATCTGTTGGCGGGCGTGTTCGAGGGCCCGCCCGAAGCGGTCGTTATCGTAGGGTTTGAGCAGGTAGTCCACGGCGTGCACATCAAAAGCTTTCAGGGCATATTGATCATAGGCAGTCACAAAAATGATAAAGGGCAACTGCTCCTTTTCCATTTTAGACAATACATCGAAACCGTTAAAATCAGGCATTTGGATATCTAGAAAGACCAGGTCGGGCCGGTAATCCACGATCTGACGCAAGGCTTCTTTACCGTTACGGCATTCTCCCAGCAATGTGATGTAGTCATAAGTAGAAAGCAACTTACAGATCCTGGCCCGGGCCAGCGGTTCATCATCCACCACCAATGTCTTGATCTTCCTCATCGATCCGTTTTTTGCATGGGAATGACAATGGATACCGAAAAGCCCTTACCCGGATGCGTTTCGATCTTTAAGTCGGCTTCGCCTCCATACAGAAGTTCGAGGCGTTTTTTCACATTGCTTAGGCCGATACCTCCTTGTAGTAATTCCGTTTCACTTTGATCACTTCCCTCACCGTCATCCCGAATGAGCAACTCTACGTTTTCACCCGCCAACCGGGCGATCACATCGATCCGCCCATCTCCGCTCCGGCGGGAAAAACCGTGTTTGATCGCGTTCTCCACCAGAGGCTGGAGAATGAGATGAGGCACCCAGATATCCGAAGCGGCCGGATCAATTTCGTAATTAATGGTCAGACGATCGTGAAAGCGGGTTTGTTCAATATCCAGATAATTGCGCACAAATTCCAGTTCTTCCCTCAGTGGGATACAATTCCGTTCTTCCCGGTCCAGCACATAGCGCAACAGTCCCCCCAGTCGGGATACGACTTTCTGGGCCGAATTGACATTGATCTCCATCAGTGACGAGATCGTATTCAGGGTATTGAATAGAAAATGCGGCTGTAGTTGTAAGCGCAGGGCACTGAGGCGCGCATTGGACAACTGCGATTCCACCTGGGCTAGTTCCAGTTCCTTGCTCCGAAATTTTTTCTGCATCTGTACGCCGGTTAAAATGGCGTAAATCACTCCATATTCCAGAATGCGATTGGGGACGGCCACCCGTAATCCCCGGATGATGTATTCCATTATATCTTCACCTATCGGATACAAGCCCATCATTTTCGCCGGGATAGCGTACATAAAACTGGAAAAGAATTCATGAAAAAAGCTGGTACCCAGACACAGTAGGAGGGCGATGCCTTTCACCCGCCAGGATGGCGACTGGATGGGATAGCGTTCCACCCAATAGTTGAGCAAAGGCAACAGCAGCGCCCAGGTTACAAAATTGACGGTATGAATACTCAGGATACGCCACAACTGAAATGTCTCCTTCTGCTCCATTTCAGCATAGTAGTGCACGAAGGTCACATACGACTTGAGCGTGAACAAGGCCGCAAACCCCAATGCTATAAGAATGCCCATCCAATAGGGAATGGGCGCATATTTTTTCCAGTTCATCCTGCAAAGAACGGGAAAATCCGGCGGTCTGCCTATCATCACGTGACCAGTGACGGGAATTGTGATTAACTTAATGACGGCCGCCCCTCGACTTCGCTCGGAATGCCCCCCGAGCGAAGTCGAGGGGGCCGTTAAGAAACTACCTGCACAGCAATCCGGTGGCAGGCATTATTCAGATACCCCCGCGGATTCCAGCCGGGCAATACCATCGGTTGGGCGATCCCGGCGCTATCGGTAGCACGGG
>JAGQXH010000099.1 GCA_020436695.1 Lewinella sp.
AGGAATGAATAAAAACCAGGGAGCCCATAAATTCCATTGGGCTCACTCACAATATGTCAGGTATGAATAAGTCCGGGCAAATACATCCTCCTGAGTGGCCGCTCCACCTGCTTAGATGCCTGATCAAGCGGGAGTTCCTCGAAGAGATCGAGGGAGATATGGAAGAGGTTTTCCAGGATGATCTGGAGCGGTTTTCTCTGCGCAAGGCCAGGTGGCGATACACCTGGGGCACCCTGAAACTCTTACGTTCGGGCCTGATCCGGTTTCCTTTGATAAATACACCCGTCATGTTGCAAAGCAACTTCAAGCTCTTTCTGCGCCACCTGAAGCGTTACCCGGTGCACAGTGCACTGAACCTGGCCTGCCTCACCGTCGGTCTGGCGGCAGCCTTGTTTATCGCGCTCTATCTGGATTTCGAGATCAATTACGACCGTTTTCACACCCGCTACGAAAACATCTACCGTATCCAGACACCTGCCATCCAGACCCGGGAAAAGGTCATGGAAGTCAACTGGCCCACTACCCCTGCCGGACTGGCGCCTTTAATCGTGCAGGATCTCCCGGAAGTGAATACCTGCGTGCGCTTTTTCAACTTTTTCACTAATGCACCGCGCCTGGAATATGGATCAAGATCCATCACCGAAATGCCGGAACAGGTGGTGGCCACCGACCCTGAGGTATTCGATGTTTTTTCCTTCGACCTGATCCGGGGACGGAAGGGTGAGGCGTTGACGGGCCCGAATAAGATCGTGATCTCCGAAGATCTGGCAGCGCGGCTCTTCGGTTCGGAAGACCCAATGGGTAAGACCATCAGCACCCGACTGGTGCATGGCATGACCAATGAGGAGCAGGATTATGCGCTGGAAGTATCCGGTATTTTCCGCGATCTCCCGCGTAATACCCACCTTTACTTTCAGGCGCTCATCTCGGCCGAAACCGACCCCGAACTACAGCATTACAGCTTTGGCCGTTTTAATACCTATACCTACGTATTGCTGCACGAAAAAAGTCAGCCGGCCGAACTCGGAGCCAAGCTGACTGCCCTTTATGACCGTTATCTGAGCCCCGAAGTTGACCCGGTGTTGCTCAATGCCCGGCACGAACTGGAGCCCTTAGCCCGGATACATTTATTGGAGACCAATGGAAGCAGTTATCTCTATATCCTCGGTGGCGTAGGTATTTTGCTCCTACTTATCTCTTTCATCAGCTATGTCAATCTGGTGACGGCCCAGTCCGGTCGCCGGGCCCTGGAGATCGGGTTGCGCAAAGTGCTGGGCTCTCAAAGGAGTCAGTTGATCACGCAGTTTCTTACGGAATCGATGGCCTCCACGCTAATGGCAGCCGTCGTGGCTTTTGCGCTGGTGTTCTTGTTGACGCCTTCTCTGAATAGCATGATGGACCTACATATTGACACCTCCCGACTCCTGAATACGCGCTTTCTCTTTTTAATGGTCAGCAGTGTAGTGCTGTTGGCTCTGGCCGGTGGCAGTTATCCGGCCTTTTTTCTCTCTGCTTTTCGGCCGGTGGTGGCCATGAAGGGGCAATGGAAACGATCGGCCCCCATTCGGCGTTACCTGCTGGGATTTCAGTTTGCCGTAGTCGTATTTGTACTGATCGGCACCGGAATGATCTACCGGCAATTGCGTTACCTCCGGGAAAAAGACCTGGGCTTTGACCAGGATTATGTACTCCGATTAGAACTACCGGGCGGCGAGGTCTCCGATCAGTTGGAAATATTGAAAAATGGCCTGCTCAGTACCCCGGATATACTATCAGTAGCTTTCTGTGACTTCACTCCCGGTCTGGGCGGCATGGTAAACGGCCCGGTCAGTGCCGAAGGATCGGAAGCTAAGTTCGTTCGCCGCGGTCGCGTCGATTATGATTATCTGGAAACGATGGGCATCGATCTGATATACGGTCGTAACTTTTCCCGTGACCTTCCTACCGATGCAGAAGATCATGTCTTGGTCAATGAGACCTTCGTCCGACAGTTTGAGCTGGGTGATCAGGCACTGGGCGCTAAAGTCCGCTTCGGCGGCAGTGGCAATCCCAAATATTACCAGATCATCGGCATTGTGGCCGACTTCAACCAGAGTTCACTTCATAACGCCATCGAACCACAGCTTTTCCGCTTGTCCTCTTCTTCCAGCAATATGATCATCCGGGTTGCTGAAGATCCAACCATTGCGCTGGGGCATCTGGAAGCTAACTGGAAGAAGAACTTCCCCGATCAGCCTTTTCACTATACTTTCCTGAATGATCTGTTGGCCGACCAGTACCGGGAAGACCAGCGGCGCGGCAGCCTTTTCCTGTTTTTCTCGGGTATCACCATTTTTATTGCTTTTGTTAGTCTCTACGGCCTGGCCTCCTATTTGATCCGGCAACGGAACAAAGAAGTAGGCATCCGCAAGGTATTCGGAGCTTCTACCGGTAACATTCTCTTTCTGCTAACGCGTGACTTCCTGTGGCTGGTAGCACTGGCGGCCTTACCCGGTCTGCTCGCCGCCTGGTATGTAGCGAACCGCTGGCTGGAGAATTTTGCATTCCGTGCCTCTGTGAATTATTTGTTAATTACACTGATCCTTTTATCGGTCTTTTTGCTGACCTTTTTAACAGTCGGTGGGCATGCAGTGCGAGCCGCACGAATGAACCCGAAGGAGACCTTGCGGTGGGAGTAATGTTTGATGGTGCCGGAAAAGTTTTTCTTTTTGCATTCCCTGGCCAGCCCTTCCTCGGATAGTTGAGACTGCCTACTTTGCTGAAATCCGGGCAAGTACCTTTCATTTTTGTACAGACACAATTAACTTCCCATGCCCCTCGTCGACGTTTATAACGCCAATGCCATATCCAAGATAGTGATCTCGACCACCTTATTATCAGATAAAATAAGCCGCCTAAGGGTACAGCCATCAAATATATGGAGACCTTGTAGCAATCTCACCCAACAACCCGACCCTTTAAACAAAGCATATTTGGACGTTTGAACAAACCTGCCCCTTTTCTTTCCCCTTTATTTTTGTCCTAAATAAAACAAAATAAAAATGGGACAAAATAATGATCAGGGGGCCTTACAAAAACCGATAGGTTCGGGCTTTCATGCCGCATCAACGACAAATGAAGTCATCAGCGGTATTGACCTTAACGGGAAAATCGCCATCGTCACCGGGGGAAACACCGGCATCGGACTGGAAACCACCAAGACACTTGCCGCCGCAGGAGCAACCGTAATTGTTCCGGCCAGAGACATCGTAAAGGCAAGGAAAAACCTGACAGGTATTGCGAAGGTAGAACTGGAAACCATGGATCTAATGGATCCAGATTCCATTGATGCCTTTGCAGCGCAATTCTTAAGCTCAGGCAGACCGCTTCACCTGCTCATCAATAATGCAGGGATTATGTGGGTGCCTTTTCGTAGAAACGAACTTGGCATCGAATCACAATTGGCAACCAATTATCTGGCCCCTTTCCAACTGACCGCAAAACTTTGGCCGGCATTAAAAAAAGCCCATGGAGCAAGAGTGGTCAATGTATCCTCTTACGGACATCAATTTGCTCCTTTTGATTTTGATGACCCCAATTTTCTGCACAGGGAATATGAGACCTTACAAGCTTACGGGCAATCCAAAACAGCGTTGAATTTGTTTTCACTGGAATTGGACAACCGGGCCAAAAAATATAATGTCAGGGCATACTCATTACATCCCGGCTCGATCGGTGGAACGGAATTGGCCAGAGACGCATCCCTGGAGTTGTTTCAGCAAATGGGCTTTTGTGATGCGGAAGGTAACATTCTACCCGAAGTAGCAGCATCATTAAAAACCATTCCCCAGGGTGCAGCCACAACGGTTTGGTGCGCGACAAGTCCATTGCTGGATGATATTGGCGGCGTATATTGTGAAGATGTCGACATTGCGGTATTAGCTAACGGATCATCCACATCCAAGGGTGTTCAACCTTATGCTCTGGAAGAGACCAGTGCCAAACGGTTATGGGATCTGAGCGAAGCAATGACCGGCTTAACTTTTCAGATCGATTGATTTTTCTAACATGAACCGCACAAGTAATATGGATTTTCAACTGAAATACATTACACCCGATATTAAACTCTCATCCTACGATGATAAGTTATTTAAAACGGAAGTGGTGTTTGACCACCATATGCTGGTGTGGTTCATTTCCGGCGAAACAAAAATTATCCAGGCTAACAAAAATTATGTATTCAAAGCAGGGGATATTTTTCTAATTCCCAGAAATCAATTAGCAACGATCATTAATTATCCCAAGGATGGGCTTCCTCATAAGTCGGTAGTAATGCACTTATCTACGGATAGGCTCAGAGCATTTTACGCTGATAAAAATATAAACCCCGAATATACGACCACTCCTACCATCTTCCATTTTAGGGATCATCCTTTGCTCAAAAGCTGTCTGGCTTCGTTGATACCTTATTTTGATATGCAGGAAGAAATATTTCCCGAGCATATTGCCTCGCTTAAAATTACCGAAGCAATTTCTGTCCTCAGAGCCATAGACAGCACTGTTGACCAAATCCTAGCCAACTTTGAAGAGCCTTACAAAATTGATCTGGCTACTTTCATGGAAAAGAACTTCATGTTTAACATGCCCCTGGAAAAATTCAGTTATCTGACGGGGAGAAGCCTGACCACTTTTAAACGGGATTTTCGTAAGACATTTAATATGACCCCACAAAGGTGGCTCACCCAAAAACGGCTGGCATTGGCCCACTATCAACTTGCTGAGAAGAAAAGAAAACCGGTAGAGGTTTATCTTGAAACCGGCTTCGAAAACTTATCTCATTTTTCTTTTGCATTCAAAAAGCGTTTTGGATATACCCCTACCGAGCTAGTTGGACAAAAAAACGGCTGCTAATGCACTTAGCTGTTACCCTTCTTAAACAATGCCGTGGGTAACAACAGCGTAGCCCCAAACTTAAACGACCACTCGGCCCCGGTCAAAGCCGGCCGTTCTACGTTGTAATAAGCCCCGCCCTGCACATTCACCGGCAGCTTGCCGCCCAGTTTAAAGACCTTACCCAATCCCATCCCCAGCGGTATCGTCCAGCGATTGTTGGGTCGGGCGTTCCAGTTGGCCGTAATAGCCGGAGCGGTGGTCAGATAGGTCCCACTGGGCAGATTATAATTCACGAAGCACTGAATGAGCAGTTGATTGATGGCGTCACTTTCCACCGACCACACATTGTTGACCAGTGCTCCCATCACGAAATTTCCGGGCTTGATAACGGCCACCAATGACGGACCCAAGCCCCATTCCTGGGCGCCCAGCCCTTCTTTGGCCGTCGGGAAGTTAATGATCGACCCTATACCGATCTTAGCTTCTCCCAGAGAAGTAGTATAGAAGGCCGTCAGGTTGATATCACTGAAACCCGTAGTGGCCCCGTTTTCTCTAAAAAGATCAGGCTGACTCACAAACGGCACGATCAGACGGGTGATGACCTTGCCCTCGGCAAAGGGAATGACCGGTTGGAAGTTCATGATATACTGGGTGCGATCACTAAGCCCCATACCGGTATTGAAATTGTTCTGAATGGGAATGCTCATCAGGTTGGCCAGTGGGTTCTGGGCGATCCTGGCCAGTTCTTCTTCGGATAGTTGGGCCTGTATGCTTTGTTGAAAGGTAAAAGAGATCAGAAAGATGAGTCCGGCTTGCAGCCAATGCAACTTTTTCATGACGTTTGCTTTGATGTTTGTGGATTTGATATTCCAAAACTAGGTAGCAAACGGCGTACACGCCCGTAGCGGTTTCCGAACGTTGGGGTGGGATATCCGAACGTTTTTAAACTAAGTGATCAGTGGTCAGTTGTCAGTGGTCAGTGGTCAGTGATCAGTTGTGATGAGTAAGATTGGAAAGTGAGCCGATTAGCATGAAATCGTAGGGATCGGAGCTCCCATTTTCCTTCAATTTGGGGCAAAATCATTTATTTTAGCACAGGTATGACCGACTACCGACTATTGACTGCCGACTATCGACTACAAAAATGAAAATACTCAGGGTAAGCATAGAAAATCTGAATTCACTGCGCTTGAAGCAAAGCATCGACTTCAGTGAGCCGCCTTTCAGCAGCACCGGCCTGTTTGCCATAACCGGCGATACGGGAGCCGGCAAAACAACGCTGCTGGATGCCGTTACCCTGGCTCTTTACGGAAGAGTACATCGCAATAAGGATGTGCTGGAAGTGATGTCTTACGGTACGGCAGAGAGCCTGGCCGAAGTGGAATTTGAATCGGCCAAAGGGCTATACCGGGCCAAATGGTCCACCTATCGCAGCCGTAAGAAACTGGACGGCAATATTCAACAGCCCCGCCGCGAGCTGGCGCGCTGGGATGAGAAGAAGAAAGACTTTGTGATCATTGCCGAGAAGATCCGGGAAGTGGATATCGAAGTGGAGGAAGTGACCGGGCTGGATTACGACCGCTTTACCCGTTCGGTATTGTTGTCGCAGGGTGACTTCGCGGCTTTTCTCCGCGCTGGAGAGCGGGAGCGCAGCGATCTGCTGGAACGTATTACCGGTACGGAGATCTATACCCGCATTTCCGTGGCGGCATACGAGCGGCATAAAGCCGAATTGTTGCAACTGGAAGAATTGCGCCGGCAGCAAGAGGCGCTGCAATTGTTGACGGGTGAAGAGGAAACGGCCATCCGGAAAGAACTGGAAGACCGTCAGCAAAAAGCCGAAATGATCCGGGCTGAATTGGATAGCCTCCGCAGCCAGATCCATTGGTATCGGCAAAAGCAGCAGTTGGAGGAACAACGGGGGCAATTGGATGAACAGGCGACTGAGCTGGCACAACGGACCGAGGCTTTTGCTTCGGATTCCGGTCGGCTACAGGATCATCTGCGGGCTCAGCCGCATCAGGGGCTGTGGGGGAAAAGTCAGGATGCCGAAACGCGAATTGCAGCTCTGACGGAAGAACTGGAGCAATTGAGTATAGATGCCAATCGATTAAGGGCGGACCTGATCGAACTGGAGGCACGACATGTACAGGAAAAGGAAAACTTTCAGGCATTGCGGACGCAAAAAAAAGAGCTGTTCCCAATTCTGGACAAAGTGCGCTTGCTGGATGAGAAGTTGTCGGGAATGGATACCTCGATTCAGGATCTGCAGGGAGAGGTGAATAATTTTGGGGAAGAACTGACCAAAATAAACCAACAGCGAGCTAAATTGCTCAATAGCCTGAATAAGCGGACCCTGGAATTGCAACAGACTGAAACCTGGCTCAGCAAGGAAGAGGGAAGATCCAGCCTGGGTGAACTATTGCCCGAGGTAGACCGGCGTCGGGAAGATATCCGCCAGGTCGTGCAGCAGCAAAAAATACTGGATAGTCGCGTCATCGAACTTCAAACGCAACTAGATACGGCTATGCAGCAGCACGAGCTATTATCGGAAAAGATCAGCAAGGCAGAAACCCAGATGGCAATGCTGACCACCGATTTCAAAAAAGATCTGCCGCCTGGTTTTGCGCTGGGACGTAGTGAATTGCTAAGTGCCCTGCACCGCGACATTGAGCAGCTAAGCGGTCAGCAGCAGCAGTTGGAGCAATTGCAGCAATTCAATATTACCTATCAGGAATTGCTGTCGGAATACACCGAATATGAAGCGCAGAAGGAGGACTTGAGTGGACAGGAAACAGTGCTGGACAAAGCGGTGATCTCTTCGCTGGACGAACTGGATGATGCCCGCCGGCAATTGGAGTACCGCCAGGCTATTTTTGAGCAACAGCAGCTTATTGCCAATTACGAAAAAGACCGGCACAATCTAAAAGAAGGAGAACCTTGCCCTCTCTGTCAGTCCACACATCATCCTTTTCGCGAACACCCGGTAAAACCCTTTGTTGATAAAGCCCGGCTCGATCTGGAAAAATGCCGCATCCGCTACGAGCAGCTCACCACCCGGCATACTGAACTGCTGCATCAGCAAAAAGAGATCAAGATCCAGAAGGAACAACTCATCGGTAATGAATTGCAGGAACTGGGTGGCCAGATGGCCCGTCAGCTTCAACGCATCGAGGCTTTTGAGGAAAGACTGGCCAATCTGGTGTTGGGCATTGGCCGGGAAAGATACCGGCAGGAACGGGGCCCGGCTCTTCTCCAAATCATTGATGAGGCTAAGCAAAACATTGATCAAAAGAAAGAATTGCGCGACCGGCTGGTACTGCTTAGTGAGCAACTCGACCGGCAGGAGAAGCAATTGCAGCAGCTGACATCCGAATGGCAGGAAAGCAAAAGTCAAGTGCGGCTGTTACAGGAAAAACTGCAACTGGCTACGGAGCAACAACAGGAAACTGAGAGACACTACCGTCATTTGCTGACCGAAGTAGCCGGCGTATTCACTCAGTTTGGCCTGACTTTCGACCAGTCGAAGGCCCGGGAACAATACCAGGAATTGCGCTCGGCTTTTGAAGAATACAGCCGACAGGCTAAGAAGCTGCAGGAATTGCAGCAACAGATCGCACTGGACCGGCAGGAAGCCCGTCAACTGGAACAGACCGCCGAAAAAGAAAACACTCGTTTTAACCGGCAAAAACAGGCGCTGGATCAGTTGCTGACTGCCCGCGAAACACTGCAAACGGACCGTCGGGAATTGTTGGGTGATAAAGATCCGGTCGTCGAGAAAGAATTGCTGGAGCAGTCCCTGGAAACGAAAACCGAATTGCTCAATGAGCTGAAAGAGCAGTTACATGCTCTGCAGACACAGCTCAAGGGGCTGGCTACGCTGGAAAAGAGCAAGCTCAGGGAGCGGGCTGAGTTGCAGAAACAGCTGGAAGCATGGCACCGGCAACTGGATCAGGCTGCATTGGAGGCATCGTTTTCCAACCGGAAAGCACTGGGAGATGCCTTGCTACCTGCTGAAGAAGCCGAAGTATTGGCCCGGCATCAGAAAGAACTGGAACGCGAAGAACTGGCTTTGCGCCAATCCCAAAGGGATCTGGAAAAGCAACTGGAAAAACTGACTGCTCAGGCCATTGAAACACCTCTGGTTGATCTGGAAGCCCATCTGACAGCACGAGAGGTCGATTATCAGTCAGAGCAACAAACCATCGGAGGATTGAATGAGCGTCTGGCCGCCAATGAGAAGCAACGCAAGGCCGCCGGAAAACTGGTGAAGCAGATCGCTACTCAGGAAAAGATCTATACCCGTTGGGCCCAGCTCAATGAGATCATCGGACAGGCCGACGGTAAGAAGTTCCGCATCTTTGCTCAGGGGCTTACCCTGAGCAAACTGATCGAACTGGCCAATTACCACCTCGAACGCCTGAATGGCCGTTATCTCATCCGTCGCAACAGTGAGGAAAACCTGGAACTGGAGATTATCGATACTTTCCAGGCGGATAACGCCCGTTCTATGAATACCCTCTCCGGAGGGGAAAGTTTTCTGGTGAGCCTGGCCCTGGCCCTCGGACTCTCCGACCTGGCCGGCCGCGATGCCCGTATTCGATCCCTCTTTATCGATGAAGGCTTCGGCACCCTGGATGAGAACAGCCTGGACATGGCGATCGATACATTGGAAAACCTACAGTCGGATGGGAAAATGATCGGTATCATTTCGCACGTGAAGGCATTGAAAGAGCGAATCGGTACGCAGATCCAGGTGGTGAAAAAAGGGACGGGATTTAGTGAAATTGAAATTGTAGGATAGTAAGTGAAATCTTACGGCATAGTTTGGAAACTCAATGTTGTCAACTTAAGGATTTTTCCTTCCCCCGCCCTAAGCCTAAAGGGAATCCAGCCCGCAGAATTCCTGCGTGGGAGAGCCTCCCTTTAGGGAAAAGAAGGGCGCGCGTGGGCTTAAATTGACGACATTAAGTTCGGAAACTAAGCGGAACGGATATGATTGTACTATGCGAACAAGCAGTACATTACAACTTCAGTGCTGATTTTAATCAGTGCAAACCTGGAATATCCTGTTCATTTTGCCCTTGCATTTAAGCTGCCTTTAATTTCTGGGGATAAGATAATCAGCCACATCATGAACCATACACTGGATAACACTAAGGGAAAATATTTTATACTGCAAGCATTGTTTTTATTGCTGCTGCAAGTGTCCGTTGCTGGACAGATGGATTATACTTCGCTAGTAAATCCTTTCATCGGAACCGGCGGCCACGGGCATACCTATCCGGGGGCAAGCATGCCCTTTGGTATGATGCAACTTAGTCCGGATACCCGCCTCGAGGGCTGGGATGGGTGCAGCGGCTATCATTATTCCGACTCCCTGATCTATGGCTTTTCGCATATGCACCTGAGCGGTACCGGCATTCCCGATTATTGCGATATTCTGGTGATGCCTTTCACCGGTGAAGTACAATGGAAAAATCAGGACTATGCGTCTCCATTTTCACACGAAACAGAAAATGCCGCTCCCGGCTTTTATGAAGTGCTGCTGGAAAAACACAACATTCACGCTCAATTCACTACCGCTACCAGATCAGGCATACACGAGTATACCTTCGAAAAACCGGGCATGGGAAAGGTTTTACTCGATCTGCAACACCGCGATCAGGTATTGGATGCTTCACTCGAGATAATGAGTCCCTATGAGGTGGGAGGGATGCGCAGGAGCAGTAGTTGGGCGAAAGATCAGGTGATTTATTTTTACATCAAATTCGAATACCCCATCAAGGAGTATGGGATCGCCCTGGATGATGAACTGAAAAAAGGACTCCGGAAGGCAACAGGTACGAACATCAAGTCCTATTTCGCTTTCGCATTACCTGAACACCGTAAACTAAGACTGAAAATTGGTATATCGGGAGTGAGTATTGCCAATGCCAAACACAACCTGGAAACGGAGATCACCGACTTCAATTTCAGTAAACAAAGAGAAAAAGCCAGAACAGCATGGAATAAAGAGCTGGGAAAGATCGAAGTGAAAGGCGGCACCAAAGACCAGCAGGTTGCTTTTTATACCGCGCTTTATCACGCCAGCCTGAGCCCTAATATCTATACGGATGTAAACGGTGAATACCGTGGTACCGATGCCCAGGTACATCATGCTCAGGGATTCACCAACTATTCCGTGTTTTCATTGTGGGATACCCACCGGGCGCTGCATCCGCTCCAATCGGTCATTAACCGACGGCGTACCGGTGACTGGATACAGACTTTCCTCACCCAATATCAGCAGGGCGGCATGCTGCCCATGTGGGAACTGAGCGGCAACGAGACCTTTTGCATGATCGGCTACCACTCGGTGCCGGTCATTGTTGATGCGTATCAGAAAGGGATCCGGAATTTCGATGCCGGTCTGGCCTTGGAGGCAATGACCAACTATGCCGAAAGCGATCGTTTCGGACTTACAAAATACGCCGCAGAGGGCTACGTGAGTAATGAAGTGGACCATGAGAGTGCTTCCAAGACCGTAGAATACGCATATGATGACTGGTGCATTGCCCAGTTGGCCGGCTGGCTGGGAGAAACGGATATCCGGGACCAGTATTTGTTGAGGGCGCAAAACTACAAGAATGTTTTTGATCCCAACTCGGGGTTCATCCGAGGGAAGGTACACAGTTTTTGGTACAGTCCTTTCCGGGCTACCGAAGTGAATAATTTCTACACGGAAGGTAATGCCTGGCACTATTCCTTTACCGCTCAACAAGACCTGGATGGGTTGATGGAACTTTATGGTGGCCCGGGAAAAATGGCTGAAAAGCTGGACGAACTGTTCACTACTTCGGAGACACTGACCGGCCGGGAGCAAAGCGATGTTACCGGACTGATCGGCCAATACGCCCACGGCAATGAACCAAGCCATCACATCGCCTACCTGTTCAATTATGTGGGAAAAGCCTGGCGTACCCAGGAGATCGTGCATCAGATCTGCACGGAGTTTTATCCCAATCAACCGGATGGGCTGATCGGTAACGAAGACTGCGGACAAATGAGTGCCTGGCTGATCTGGAGTGATATGGGGTTTTATCCGGTTACACCAGGCAGTGGTATTTACGCCATTGGCAGCCCTTTGTTTGACGAAGTGAAGCTCCACCTGGAAAACGGCAAGGCCTTTACGATCACGGCCGAACGGAGCTCTCCGGAGGATTTTTATATCAACGGTATGCAACTGAATGGCCGGGATCATAAGGCCACTTATCTGAAGCATAGCGATATCGCCGAAGGCGGCGAGCTGCATTTTGTGCTGGCCTCAACGCCGAACAAAAGCCTGGGAAGTGCGCCTGAAAAATGGCCCCATAGCGGTATCGATGACCATTCATTTCTGGCTGTTCCTTATTTTGACATGGAGGACTTCAAATTCAGCGATCAACTTGAGATCGTGCTCAAAAGTCAGGATGAGGACGCGGAGATCTTTTATTCCCTCTCGGATCAGGATGATTTTCAGCTGTATACGGCACCTTTCGTACTGGATAAAACGACCACAGTAAAAGCTTATGCGGTGAGGAATAAGGTTAAGTCACCGGTTATTTCGCAGCAGTTCTACCGGGTACCCACCGACAGATCAATTGATATCCAAAGCAAGGTTCACCATATGTATACCGCCGGAGGTGAAGAGGCTTTGATCGACGGCCTGCTGGGGACGACCAACTGGAAAACCGGTGAATGGCAAAGCTACTTTGATCAGAATTTTGTAGCAGTGATCGATCTGAAAGCGATCCGTCCGATTTCCGAAGTGGGTATTCACGTTTTGCAGGAGGTCAACTCCTGGATACTTTATCCTGCTTCAGTTACTTTCGAGATCAGTGATGATGGGGAGCACTATCAATTGTTGACCACCATACCCAATTCGATCGATAAAACAATCAATAATACGGAAACTCAGTTCTTACAGGCTGAGGTCTCCGCCAAAGCCAGATATGTAAAAGTGAAAGCGGCGAGTGGAGGTATATTGCCCGACTGGCATGAAAGTGCCGGTAATCCCTCGCATCTGTTTATCGATGAGGTGATCGTGCGTTGATAATACGCCCTTATCGAGAATCGTTCTAGGAACATCGAATTTCAGTAGGTCAAATTCACTAAAATGTTTTAATTTGGATTTCGACTTTATTTATAAAAATACATCATGCAGAAAGACCTGAAGCAAATATTTGGAAATCATCACGGACTGGACGAACGAAGCGTAGAATTCTTGACCGGAGCACTGACCAAAAGTAACCTGCCGGGTTTTGATTACCTGGAGTTCAAGCAGTCACTGGCTGCCCTGAGTGCCATGAACATGGAAGAAGAAACGGCGATCAGATCCGCTTTCGCCACCGCCTCTACGGTAGGATTGACCAAAGACAAATTGTTGAAAACGGCGCAGCATTACAAGCAGGTGCTCAACTCTGAAAAGCAACAGTTTGATGCCGCCCTGCAAAAGCAGATCGATCAGAAGGTTAAAGGTAAAGCGGCGGAAGTGGCCAAACTGAAGAAACAGGTGGAGGAATACCGGGCTAAGATCGCTCAACTGGAAGCACAGGTTGCAAAGTCACAGGAAACGATCGATCATGCCGATGAACACATTGCTGCGGCGAAGGAAAAGATCGATGCCACCCGTGATAGCTTTGAGCATACGCTGCAAAGCGTACTTAATCAAATTAATAAGGATATCGAAAATATCAATAAATATCTGTAAACTATGTCTGATATTGTTCAATTTGAAAACCCGCAAGGTAAGAAGTCGTTCTGGAAACGTCCGGAGGGTGTGACGGGTACTATATTTTTGACGGCGCTGTTGTTAGGTGCCGGTTATCTTATTTTCAGCAACCTTGAAGTGCTGGTTGGTCTGATGCAGAACACTTTGTATCTGGCATTGATGCTGGGTGTTTTGGGGGCCATTGTTTATATGGTGCTGGATCCTAAAATGCGGAACCTGGTCTGGTATATGTATAAGAGCGTAATGCGCAGCATTACCGGGATGTTTGTGCAGATCGATCCCATTGGCATTCTCAAGAGTTATGTGGAGGACCTGGAAGACAACCTGAAGAAGATGCGTAAGCAGATCGGGCTGTTGCGCGGGCAAATGCGCAAGATCCAGGGGCTGATGGAGAAAAACAAGCAGGATATTGATAATAACTTGAAACTGGCCGCTGCCGCCCGTGATAAGGGCAAGGATCAGCAAATGGTGCTGTCTTCCCGTAAGGCAGCCCGTCTTAAGGAAAGCAATGCCAAGTACCAGACGCTTTACAATAAGATGGAAGTGATGTACCGGATCCTGACCAAGATGCATCAGAATTCGGAGATCCTCCTGGAAGATACCCGCGATCAGGTCAAACTGAAAGAACAAGAACGCAAAGCTATTCGCGCCAGTCACTCGGCCATGAAATCGGCCATGAGCGTTATTTCCGGTGATCCGGATAAGCGGGCCATGTTTGATATGGCTATGGAGAACATCACCGAAGATGTCGCCAACAAAGTTGGTGAGATGGAACGTTTCATGGAAATGTCATCCAGCTTTATGGATTCGGTAGATCTGCAGAACGGCGTATTCGAAGAGCAGGGGCTACGGATGCTGGAAGAATGGGAGGAGAAAAGTACCCTTATGCTGATGGAAGGCGGTCGTAGCAGCTCGGATTCCCTCGACCTGAGTGATACTTACGCCCAGCCGGAAAAGCGGACGCAGGGTAGTGGGAACAGTTCTTATGATAACTTGTTTGAGTAATAATATAGATGTCAGGTACTCGGTATTTACTTGCCAAGTATCTGACATCTACTTGGTTCTTAATAATTGTCATTATGAAGAATTTACAAGATATTCTTAAAGAAATAGATCAACTGAGACCTGAGGAATTAGAACTCATATTAAAACGTATCAACGATCGAATAAATCGTAAAAGAAAACTGGAAAATGCTTTTGAAGAATATATTGGTGCCGCGAAGGGATTTTGGGAAATGGATGCTCAAGAATATATAAATGATAGCAGAACTGAAGATGATAATAAGAAAGAAGTGGCATGAAGATTTTTGTATATACGGCTCCACTTATCTATTTGATTGAGGATCATCCACAGTTTGCTTATAGAATCCAATCCTATCTAATTGATTGTTTATTGAATCACCACGAATTGGTGACAAGCGTCGTTTCAATAGGAGAGTTTGGAGTGAAGCCAGAAAGAGATGGCAGGATTGATTTAATTAAAAAGCTGGCAGATTTTCTCGAAAAAACTGAGTTTACTATTCAGAATATAGATTCGAGTCACGCAAGCTTGTTTTCAAAACTTCGAGCAAATAATTCTTTTTTGAAACCTCTTGACGCATTGCAAGTTAGTGTCGCCTATCAATATGGCTGTGAGGTATTTTTGACAAATGATAAACAATTGAAAAAATTACGAGGTATTAAGGTAAAACTTGTTGGGGTTTTGCCATGATTTGTCGAGCCGAATATAACATAGGTTTATTTTCCTATACGCATTTCTCATTTTACTTAACCCTCAGATTCACATACCACAAATTCACCATTTGCCCGCTTTGATCGGGATAGATAGTGATCCGCCGATTACCGTTCACCTTTACGTAGACATCATCTTTGTATTTGACAGGACTTTTGATCTTGTAATAGCCCGGCCCGTACCACTTTTCCACCAGATGGAGTACATCCTGTAACAGGCTATCCAAATGGAATGTGTGATCCTGGTAATGGGCGTTTACATAATAGATCGAAGCGTTCAGACCGGTAATGCTATCCTGCTTGAATTCCGGATAGAAATTGATCTCTGCGGGATAGTTCAGCTCGTGCTTCAGTTGGCTGACTACCCAGGCAGAATTGCGGCGCCCACCCTGATTGAATTGCCCTTCAAGATGCTGACCGAAACAGTAATCTCTGAATTCGTCATTGCTCATGCCAAAAGTCAGTCCATAAATAAGGCTGTCGTAGTGGATGCCTTTAGCCAGTTCGTTCTTCTCAAATTTCCGGTACTGTTCTTCGGGCGTTTTCCGGCAGGCAATGATCGACAGGAAGATAAATAGAAGGAAGGAAAGAGCTGGATAATGCCATCCGGCCGGTATTTCGTTTGGTCTTGTTCGGGCGGTCATATGCAAGGCATTCAAAATAACATGAGTCATCCCAAATTTTCAGAATAAGATAAGGCCTCAGGGAGAAATTCCTGATTAACATTGATAATCAGCCAGTTGTCGGTTGCCAGTTGCCGGTTTGTCAACTGATTAACCGGCAACTGGCAACGATGCCCAAAAGATAGTATACTGATTTTTAATCACTTATGGTTCTGTTCAAAAATATGGGATGACTCATGTT
>JAGQXH010000009.1 GCA_020436695.1 Lewinella sp.
GACGTTTTATGTTGCGATCCCTAGCTAAAGTCAATATTGAGTTTGGGCTGCTAGCCATTGCTCATAATATCAAAAAATGGTGGGCCAAACTCCAACGGGGGCCAATAATCCGCAACTTGGATCCCAAAAACGGACCGATTGGGCCGAATCCTGGCCTTATGTTGGCTTTTTCCCCTAACCCCAGCAGATAATGGCTCTGATCGCAGGTGAAAAAGGTCTCGCTCTGGGGCATGTCACCATCAATGAGGTAGTATCGAAAATTAGAGGCTGCCTCAAAAGCGTACTTTTGAGACAGCCTCCCTTTATTTTGATGGGTTCGGATATTAGTTCCGGCGCACCTTCAAAGCTCCATACCGCAGTCTTGCCTTGATCACACCTCCGGAGCTGCCCGTATGGCCCTTAACTTCGTGAGCGTTCATTTTTTCTTTTTCGTAGTCCACCTGCAGATCGCGGGGATAACCGATACCGGCATAGATCGCATTGGCGTCCAGTTCGTAGTTGGCATTGCCGGCGATACCTAATTTAAAATCAGTGTAATCTCCAAGCAGCGTAGCTTCGGAAAATCCCTGCCGGATCTCTTCTACCGTAATGTCGCCGTAGCTGATCTCAATATTGAGATTTTTGGAGATGGAGCGGGCGTAGAAGTGCGTATAATCCGAATCGACGTAGATGGATCGGGCCTGCTGGATCTCCAGATTATCGTATTTACCTGTATTTCTGAATTCACCGACTTCACCCAACTGATAGTTATCGTATTTGGTTTCACTGCGGATATCACCGGCCTTTTCCACAATGATGGTGGAATATTTGCTGTCGATATCTATGTCCCGGGCTTCGGCCAGGGTGATGGTGCAGTGAGCCGACTCGATCTGGGTATTTCCCACCCGGTTGAGAGTGGCTTTGCCGTAAGCGAGATTTAAATTGAGGTCATTTTCCAGTCCGCCCATTTCCAGATTGCCGTATTTGACACTGACATCGGCGCTGCCCCGTAGCGGAGCCACCTTGGAATCGCAATAGCTGGCCTGCAGTTCCAACTGGTTGGTTGCAGGTATCCAGACTTCGTAATTGATGGAATAATCGGCCTTTTGGCTCTTGTCGTTCCACCAACTGCCGGATTGGGATGCGATCTCTGTCCGGGCCCGTACGTAATTGCTGCTGTTGCTGAAATCGATATCGATGCGGTCAAAAATCGACTGGGCGACGTCTTCACTGTTGGCTTTGACTTCGATCACTACCTCTACTTTTACCCGGTTGCGATCCCAGGTCTGGATATTGACTTTACCGTACTTATTGTAAATACCGGTGGTGCCGTCGGCACTGATATCGAACTCCTTTTTAATAGTTTTGGTAAACTCCCGGCTGGCCTGCGGCGACAAGCTGCAGAGGGTGAAAATAGCCAGGGCAAGACCCAGAAAACCAAACTTATATTTAAATGCTAGTTTCATGTTTTGGACGATTATCAATGGCGGGCGCGTCGGTGGCCCGGATGCGCTCCAATACCCGTTCCAGGATCTGTACTTTCAGTTTGTAGCTGCGTAGCAGATTGGTAACGATCTCCTGTTCCATACCGACGGGAGCTTTCGCAATTTCGGCCCGCAGTTCTTCCATGGTCTCATCGATCTGGGCGAAATCAGCGGCTACACTTTCCCGCTGTGGATAATTGGCCAGGAGCGCAAATTTTTCATTGATCTGTTGATTGTAAAAAGATTCAAGTTCGGCCAGATCGGGCGATATACGTGCCAGTGTTTCGGCTGTGCTCTCTACGGAAGAGGAGCCCCGGCTCAACTGATGACCGATCAGTGCCCCGGCTACCAGGAGTAACATAACGGCTGCAACGGACTGCAAAATGCGCCGGAGATGAAAAAATCTGGATTTTTTAGGCTCCAATGCACGGTCGATATCTGCCCAAACCTTCAGGCTGGGACGAGCATCATCGAATGCTTCCCGGTTGGCCTGAATGAATTGTTCTAGATGATCTTGCATAATGTTTATTTTGACGGTGCCCGGTAAACGGTATGCTATTGATTATAACCGCTTCCTGAGCAACCCTGTTTTTTTATTCCCGGTTAAGTTTTCATGGTTAGACCTTTCACTCCCGGAAATTTCTACGATTTTTTTCGTGTTCAACTAAAATGTCCTGCAACTTCCGTCTGGCCCGGCTGTACTGGGATTTGGAAGTCGCCTCGGTCACACCGAGTATTTCACCTATCTCTTTATGGTCATATCCCTCCAGGCAATACAGAGAAAATACGACCCGGTAGCCGTCCGGCAATTCCATGATGGCGGCTTTTACTTTATCTACGCTCAGGCCCACAATGCCTGGTTCGTTGGCAGCCGGCTGATGGTCGTGCCGGTCCACATCCAGTTCTTCCAGCGGCAGTCGGCGTTTTTTCAGGAAGTTGATGCAGTTGTTGATCACGATCCGTTTGATCCAGGCCCCAACCGACGACTGGAAACGGAAAGTATCCAGACGGGTAAAAATGTCGACGAATGAGTTCTGTAGCAAATCTTCAGCATCCGTTTCGTTTTTCACCATCCGCAGGCACACGTTAAACATGGCTTTACCGTACAATCGATACAGCTCGAATTGTGCCTGGCGGTCTCCGCGTTTACACGCCTCAACGATCGCTCGGTGGGTGTCGGCGTAGTCCAATTTTTTTACAGCGGGTTGCTTAGAGCCGGCTGTCCGCATGGCTCGACAATTTAATGATACAGTAGGGTGATTCTCGGTCGGGACCAATGGTGTTTATGGCTATTTAACCGGATAGTGAGGTGTTTTCACATACAATTACGCCATGCGTTTGAACCGAACCGCAATGTTAATGACAAGCTGGGGGAGGAATGGTTGCATTTTGAGGGGAATTTTTTTGGTGTTGGAATAATAAGGCGCGATACTTTTTTACACCCCATTTACATCATTTTACATCGAAATGAGCCCCCAAAAGCTACTTAACGGTACTTTGGCTGAAAATATGACCAATGAATAGCTCTCATTATTTTCCATACCTCCTTTACTTAGTGGTGATTACTACTTCCTGCCGTGGACAGCAACCTGCGGACCGACCGGAAAAAACTCCGCTTATTCCGACGGTGATCAATACGCAGGATGTTGACCCCTATTTTGTCGCATCCGAAGCGATTACCACACCTTACGGCCC
Organism: Lewinella sp.; assembly: GCA_020436695.1. Taxonomy (GTDB): domain Bacteria; phylum Bacteroidota; class Bacteroidia; order Chitinophagales; family Saprospiraceae; genus Flavilitoribacter. The sequence continues at coordinate 3,159 of JAGQXH010000009.1, forward strand.
TACTAGTATCACCCGCACTATCATAGAAGATAGCAAGGGCAATATCTGGCTGGCTACCTGGCAGGGCATCATTCGCTACGATGGAAAAACCTTTACCAATTTTACGAGTAAAGACAACCTGAGAAAGTTTCATGCATTTTCTGTTCTGGAAGATCGAAAGGGAAACATCTGGTTTGCTACTATTGGTGCAGGGGTTTACCGTTACGACGGACAATCATTTGTGAATTACACCAGCAAAGAGGGACTCGCGAACGACCGGGTCATTTATATCTATGAGGATACCGCCGGCAATATATGGTTCGGTGGCGAAGGTGGGATCAGCTGTTTTGATGGAAAGTCCTTTCGCAATTATACGACGGAAGAAGGCTTGACCAGCAATGACGTGAATACCATTATCGAAGACAAAACCGGAAAGTTTTGGATCGGCACCAGAGGGCAAGCCTGTACTTTTGATGGAAAAACATTTACTGTATTAACGAATCCATTCGGCAAACCCTTCGAGAATGTTCGTTTGATCATGGAAGATAGCCGGGGCCATATCTGGCTGGGCGGCAACGATGGGCTCTGGCGCTACGATGGCATGTTGTTTACTAACTACTCCACCCATTTTGTCGGTTATATCTATGAAGACCACAAAGGCAATATCTGGACCAGTTCGGAAGGTATCAATTCACGCAACTGGGTACTTTCCCGCTACGATACAGGCGGGACGACTGCCACTCAGATAAGGTCGGAAGAGGGTATGTATTTTGGAATTGCAGAAGACCGGGAAGGAGGGATATGGGTAGGCACCCTGAACGGCGTGTGTCGCTATGATGGAACTTCGTTTAATTACTTCAGGGATGAGAAGACCCGGGATTGAATGGTTCCAGCGGCCATATAGTTTGTAAGGATGCAATTTTTACCCTTCTACATTCTCCTGAAAATACAACTTCCGATTGGTCATATCAAAAGCCGTAAGTTGATGCAGCCCCCGCCGATCGTATACACAGCCGCTGTCCAATACCATAAACTGCAGAATATCCAGGCCGGCGTACATGCGCAGTATGTCGTCTACATAGGTGGGCGTATGGCCGTGCAGAATGATGCGATCCTGAAGCCAGTCTTTATTAATTCGCGTATACCAGTAGCGTTCCCAGATCATGGAGGAAAGATCGTCCAGTGGATTGGCAATCCGGAAATTGAGTCCGGCATGTACCAGTAGAAAACCATCTACTTCGTGGTAATAGGGTAGGGTTGACATAAAATCGAGGTGCCCCATCGGAATATCCCGAGGATGGTGGCAACCGTAGGAGAGCAGGGTATCCGGCAGGCCGGGATAGAGATCAAGCGGTGTACCTTCGGACTCTCCTGCTATTTCCAGAAACATCGCCTCATGATTGCCGGTGAGGCAAAGTATTTCATGACCTTGTTCCCGGAGCTTAAGAATGAGATCGATCACTCCTTTACTATCTGGTCCACGATCAATATAGTCACCCAACAGATATAGCTCGTCTTCACTCGTATAAGCAATTTTATCGAGAAGCGCTTTAAAGGAATCCAGGCATCCGTGTATGTCGGTGATAGCAATGCGACGCATGTTTCCGGCTGGTGGTTTTTAGTGAAATGCAAATATAGGGCAAGACAGAATATTGTGATGTGGTGAGTGGGTGATTCACTACATCATCATATCACAATATCACCACATGTCAACATCACAGTCTCATCTGCATAAAGATCAGGTCCAGCCACCGGTCGAATTTATAACCCACCTCCCGGAAATGAGCCACCTTTTCAAAACCCATTTTTTCGTGGAAAGCGACACTGCCCTTATTTTCGGTATCGATGCCGGCAATCATGATGTGCAGGCCCTGTGCTTTTGCCCGCCGGATGAGTTCTTCCAGCAGTGCACGACCGATACCCCTTTGGTGAAAATCCTGATGAATGTATACTGAATGTTCCACGGTATACCGGTAACCGATCTTATTCCGAAAGGCGCCGTAGGTGCCGTAGCCGATAACCTGACCGTCCAGCTCGGCGACGATCACGGGCCAGCCGCCGGCTTGTTGCTGTTGTAGCCAGCGTTGCCGGTCATTAAGGGTTTCCGGTTCGTAGCTGTAGTTGGTGGTGGTCGTGAGAATGATGTGGTTGACGATGTCCAGAATAGCCGGCAGGTCAGTCTCCCGGGCGGTACGGATGTGGTAGTTAGCGTGCACAATGGTTATTTTAGTCGTAAGTGATCATGCGCTCCGCGCAATTATCATCCCGTATGAGATCCGGTGGATCGAAATCGGGATCTGAGCGTCGTAAGTCGTTCAATTGCAGTTTGTCGGTGCGATCATCGAATATCAAAAACACACAACAATCCTTTCGGCAAATATGAGCTTTTTGATAAAAAGTAAGCGTCACTGACATAAGGTTGACAGTCACAACCGCGAATTTTCCCATAAAATTTCGAGGGTATGGAAAAGTTAGATCTCAAGAAAAAGTACAAAAGCTATTACTCAGCAGCAAGTCACCCCGAGATCCGGGAGATCGAAGCGGCACAGTATCTGAGTATTCTGGGTAAAGGTGATCCCGATTCTACGGTTTACGCCGAAAGAGTAGGGGCCTTATTTGCAGTAAGCTACGGGCTGAAATTTGCTTTTAAGGCCAGGAACATGGATTTTGTGGTAGCCAAACTGGAAGGGCTGTGGTGGTTTGACGAACAGCAATTCGGTACACCGGACTTAAGCGAAGCACCGCAAAAAATACCGCGCAGTGAATGGCAATGGCGCATGATGATCCGCATACCGGAATATGTGCGGGAGGAGGATCTCGGTCCGGTCAGGGAAGAAGTGGCGACAAGAAAAAATATAGTCCTGGCCCGGGAGGTAGAATGTTATCGCACGCCGCCGGAAAAAGTCGTGCAAATGATGCATGTCGGCCCTTTCAATCGCGAGGTAGAGAGCCTGTTGCAGATACAGGCTTTTTGTCAAGAACGGGGATTGCAAAAAGCCGGTCTGCACCATGAGATCTATTTGAGTGATATTAAAAAGGTGGATCCGGAGAAATGGCGGACCATATTGCGTGAACCGGTACAATAGGAACTTTGTGTCAGGTGCGAGGTATTCGGGAGTATCAGAAAAAGTCAAAGGGTAAATATGTCGGAGGAAAAAAGAAAAATGCAGTCGGTCAGTTTTGCCGGCGTAGGCGAAATGCTGGCCTACCTGCCCGAAGATCAGTTGCTGATCACGGAGCGTTTGCGCGAACTGATCCTGGAATGTCTGCCGGGCGTAAAGGAAAAACTATCCTTTAATGTACCCTTCTTTTCCATACATAAAAATGTCTGTTTTATCTGGCCGGGAGCGATCCCCTGGGGAAAAACAACCTGGGAGGGGGTAGAATTGGGGTTCAGCTACGGCCACTTGTTACACGATCCCGGTGAATATCTCTACCACGGTACGCGTAAGCAGGTCTATTCCAAACGGTACCATACGTTGGAAGAGATCGATGAAGAGGTGATCCGGCATTTTTTGCTGGAATCCCTGGAGCTGGATGAGTTGATCTTTCGGGAAAAGATGATGAACCGGCGGAAAAGATGACCAAGAGTATTGGCCTACAGGCGGAGAAAGTAAGCCCGCCTATCCAAGTTGGATAAACACTGAAGTTAGAGCGAACTAAGCTTTAGAATCCCGGGATAAAAGTAGAAGTCGCTCAACTACTATACCCATAGTTGCATTTTTAATAACCGTCAATCGTCAAAATATGCCCATCACAAACACCCGTTACGTTCTCGCCGTATCCGATCTAGCCCGATCCGTTGATTATTATACCCAACAACTGGGGTTCTCCATCCGCTTCGCCTTTCCCGGCTGGACTTATGTACAACGTGATCAGTGCATCATAATGTTGGGAGAATGCCCGAATGAGATCCCACCTACTGCGTTGGGCGATCATGCCTATTTTGCCTATATCGAAGTGGAAGATATTGATGCTTTGCACGAAGAATACAGCCAAAAGGAAGTCCGTTTTCGCAAAAGCCTGCGTACCGAAGACTGGGGTATGAAGGAATTTGCCGTGCAGACTATTGACGGCCATCGCATTATGTTTGGTGAAGAAGCATAATCCTGAACGATTGGCGGATTTTTGTTAAGTTTGAAGGTGAAACCATCACCCTCCAGCTAAGCGGACCGCATTCATGAAAACCACCATTAGTGATCGTTATGAAGTAAATCTCACCACCAAGGAAGATGTGATCGGTCGGGGAGGACAGGCTGTGGTCTACCGTGGTTTTGACCGGATACTGCAAACCCGGATTGCGATCAAGGTATACAAGCTGGTAGAATATTCAGAAAACATCCGGGCCCTGCAGGAACAATATGCGCAGCTGGAGCGCTTTTATCACCCCAATGTGATCAATTATTACGATTGGGCCGTTTTTACCCACCAAAAGAAGATCCTGTTCGCCCTGATCATGAATTACGCCGATCTCGGCACTCTCGACAGTTACCACGCCAATCTGAATACCGGTCGAATGGAAAAGATCGATCAGGTATTCACCGGTGTGCTCAATGGTTTAAAACACATTCACCGGCAGGGCATTGTACATCGCGACCTGAAACCTTCCAATGTACTTCTGGCTTCGGAGGAAGACGACCACATCAATGCACTGCTTGCCGATATCCTGTTTGAAGCCAATAACCTGACCCAGGATGAAAAAGTAGCCACCGCTCATTTTGCCGGTATCTTTGGTACTATTGAATATATGGCTCCGGAACTACTGGGTACCCGTAATGTATTGGTCGGTCCAGCCTCCGATATCTGGTCTTTCGGCGTTATGGTCTATGAATTTTTTATGGGCAAATTGCCCTTCGGTTCGCGGGCGGGTAATACTTCGCCGGTGCAGGTGGCGCAGGCTATTCTGACTGAATCGGTTGATGTCTCAGGTTTGCCACAGCCGTACAATTATGTCGTTTCAGCCTGCCTGGAAAAAGATATTTCCAACCGGATCAGCGATGCCGGTATCCTGATCGATATCATTGAAAAATACCGCTCCGGTGGAAGTCTCCATGCTCCGGTGACCCGTTCTTCGAAGGAGATTCATTCGCCGAAGATGCCGGAATCACCGACCGCCGCTACGATTGTCGGTTTTGTCAATATTCGTAAACAGCCACAGGCAGATGACTATCAGCCGGCCACAATGGTGTTCCAGGCTGCTACCCAACCGGTTTTCGGTACCATGCTGATGCCGGATACGGTTTTGGCTTCGGCAGCACCCACTATGGTGATGGTGCCTTCGATGGTGGAAAGAAGAATTACTATTGTCGATCCGAATTATGCGGCCCCGGCGGCCGGCCCCGTCAATATGGTGCTATTGGATCAGATCCAGCAATTGAAGGAAAAGATAGAGGATATGGAACGCGATCAGGCCGGTAATTCGGCTACGACGGTGAGCTTTTCCCGAATGTCGTTGCAGGAATTGATCGCCCGCAATGAAATCGCCGAGTGTTTTTCCGAATTGAATAAAGTGAGAGACTCTTTTTCGCATCAGCTGAATAAGACCTACATCATGATCCGGGCCGAATGGTCGGAACTCAAAATGCAGGAAATGCACGGGATCATAGAAGATAATTTGCTGAAAACAGGAGCCAACAAACTCCGTTATAAACTGCTCAATTTTATTGATCTGGTAGAAATTAACAGCTGATCTATCTATCGGGAAGATCACGCAAATTTCAATTCCGTCATTTAGTTTACAATATTTAGTTAGAATACGTAGGCTGCTGGATCAAGATTTCCTGCCTTCTTCTGATTTTTTGTCAGCCACCAACATAACTGCTGATTAGCTGCCGGGGGCGCTTTCATCACATCCGGCTTTGTTGTAATTTAAAAGGAATTGAACGCCTTATTTCAAACAACAAAACCACTAAAGAACATGAAGCGCTTTTTCTTACTTTCCGTGCTCTGTCTCGGGACTTGCTCCCTTTTTGCTACCCACAACCGATCCGGTTACATCAGATGCGAACAGTCCGGAGAATTTTCCATTGAAGCGGTGATCATCACCCTGACCGATTCCAGGTCCCGACCTGCTGATCGGGATACCCTGACGATCTGTTGGGGCGATGGAACAACGGAAAGAGTGGTCAGGAATCAGGAGGCCACTCAGGTGTTTCAGAATGATGTGAAACGGAATATGTACGTTGCCCGGCACACTTATCTCACTAAAGGAAGCTATACGGTCTGTATGACGGATCCCAACCGGAATTCCGGCATTCTGAATGTCAATGCTCCCAACTCGGCGCAGGTCGCTTTTCATTTACAAACCACCATTACGCTCTTAAACATGGCTGCCGATGGGGGCAACTCCACTCCCCAGATCATACATGAACCACTTGATCTGGCTTACGTCGGGGCCACTTTCGTGTATCAACCTAATGTATGGGATGCTGAGGGCGATAGTGTAGCCTTTGAACTGATAACCCCCATGAGCAAACTAGATACACCGGTGCCGAACTTTGTGTATCCTAATGAAGTCGGTAATAATACCGATGCAACCTTCACTTTGGATGAGCTTACCGGGGAGTTGATCTGGGATGTACCGGAGTTGGTGGGCGAATACAATATCGCCATACTGATCAAATCATACCGCAATGGAGAGATGATCGATGCTACAGTACTGGACATGCAGATCCTTGCATTGAGCAGCGGCCCGACCAGAGTAAGAGATCTACAGGAAAAAGCGGCCAGGATCAGACTGTTCCCCAATCCGACGGTGCGCGATCAGTTGCAGGTAGAAGATCCGGATTGGGAAGGGCAACTTTTGTATCGTATTTCCGACCAAGAGGGCAGGATCTTAGCAAATGGTAAGCTACAGCACAGCCTTTCTGTTGTGGATCTCCGTTCACTGGTACCCGGAACCTATTATTTATCAATCCTGCGTGGACGGAGCTGGATCAGCAAGGCCTTCGTATTGATCGAGTAGACGGATAGGTAGGCAAATGTGTAGTTTTACTGATTTGGGGCAATTTTCTCCGAAGGAGCATGAACTAAAAATCATCTCCCCTGTTACCCTTAAAACTCGACGAGGATTATCCCCAAATCAGTGAATAGTCAGCCAGGAGACCGATTTTTTGAACTTGTGCTGTTAAATCAGACCACAGTTCATTTAATTTTGTTCTGCTGTTATAATGTAGAACAATTTTCGAAATTCCTTTCAGCGGTGATTTAGGGTGCCTCCAACTCGAATAGTCCATTCTCAGCGTATACCCGCTCTTAGGGCAGATTACTAAGAGCCTGGAATTTAGGCACTTCAGCCAATTTTACAAGACAAACAAAATAGAAACTTACAGCTAAAAACCAAAAGGTCAAAAGGTATTCAAATTGAACTTACGAATGTTTGTTTGACTATCAGGTAGTTAATTTTATCATGTAAATTGTTAAGAATGAAAAGACTCTCACTAGTTCTCATGCTGGTCTTCACCGGCATAGGTGCCCTATTGGCCCAAAGGACTATCACCGGACAAGTCTCGGACGAAAACGGTGAAGGCCTGATCGGGGCGACCGTCCTGGTAAAAGGCACCACAGTAGGTACAGTAACTGATATAGATGGCAATTATACGGTTCAGGTACCTGCCGATGCTAACACGCTGGTATTTTCCTATACCGGCTTTGTTTCACAAGAAATTGAATTGGGCGCAGCCAATACCCTTGACGTTACAATGACCACCGATGTGATCGGTTTGGAAGACGTTGTGGTAGTAGGTTATTCTACCCAGCGTAAGAAAGACATCACCGGATCGGTATCTTCGGTATCCGGTGATGATATCGGTACGGAGGCCGGTGTTGGACTACAGACTGCGTTGCGTGGTAGGGCTGCCGGTGTGCAGGTCTTCCAGGCATCAGGTACGCCCGGTGCCGCTATTAACGTGCGGGTACGAGGTAGTACTTCCATCAATGCCTCCAACCAGCCGCTGTTCGTTATTGACGGAGTACCCCTCATCCAGGGCAACTTCCAGCAGGTTGGTGTAGGTGGTCAGACCCTGAATGCGTTGGCGGATCTTAACCCGAACGATATTGAATCCATTGAAGTGCTGAAAGATGCCTCAACGGCAGCCATTTACGGTAACCGGGCCGCCAACGGCGTAGTGTTGATCACTACCAAGAAAGGTTCGGCCGGTCGGACAAAATTGAATTTTGATGCTTCCTATGGTACTTCCGAACCCATTCGTCTGGTTGAACTGATGAGTGCCGAGCAGTATATGGAACAGATGAATGTACTGTTTGGTGATCCTAACGCGCTGGCCGGTGGTATGGGAGGTAATACCGACTGGTACGGCGAGGTCTTCCGCAATGCACCGGTACAAAACTACAACCTGAGTGCCAGTGGAGGTGATGCCAAGACCCGTTTCTACGCCGGTCTTACGTATGGCGATGAGCAGGGTATTGTGAAGAACACCCGTTTCCAGCGTTACAGTGGTCGTCTGAACCTGGATCACGTGGCGTCTGACAAACTGACCCTGGGTGTGACTATGGGGTACAATTATTCTAAAAACCGTCGGGTGCGGAACGATAACAACATCTTCGGTGCGGTTTCCGTAGCTACCCTCTGGCCGGCTACGGTGCCGGTATACAACGACAATGGTTCTTTTGCCAGTGCATTCGGCTGGGACAACCCACTGGCTACGGTTACCTTATACGACAACCTGGTAACTACTAACCGTCTTACAAGCACCTTTTTTGCCCGTTATGAACTGCTGGAAGGGCTGACTTTCCAGGCTAAAGTTGGTGTAGACGCTCTTGACATGCGGGAAGATGTACATCAACCATCTGCTCTGCAATCGTCCAATAACGGTACGGTACAATTGGGACAAACCCGCGACAACCGTTGGTTAACGGAGTTTACACTGAATTTCAATAAGTATTTCGGCAAGAGCAGCCTGACTGCATTGGTTGGAGCTGGTTATCAGGAAGATCAGGTGCGTCAGGACTTTTCTCAGGTAGATGATTTCCCGACCGATGACTTCCGTGGACTTACTGCCGGCGCAACGCCTACCAGTATTACCGGTAGCTTTACTGGTGACCGGCTGGATTCCTATTTTGCCAACGTGAACTATGCTTTTGATGATAAGTACATTCTGACCGCCACTTTCCGGGCGGACGGTTCTACTCGTTTCATTAATGACAAGTGGGGATATTTCCCCGGTGCTTCTGTAGCTTGGCGTTTATCCTCTGAGCCCTTCCTTTCAGGATCAGGTATTGATGATTTGAAACTGAGAGTGGGTTGGGGTATCACTGGTAACAATTCTGTAGGTAACTTCGCCGCCCGTCAGTTGATCGGTGGTGGTAACAACTATGCCGATCTTCCCGGTATTGCACCCACCCAGCTGGGTAACCCGGATCTGAGTTGGGAAACTACTTCGCAGCTTAATATCGGCCTTGATTTTGCTATCCTGAAATCACGCCTTTCCGGTAGTATTGATGTATACGACAAAAATACCACTGACCTTCTCCTGAATCGCCCGATCCCGACCACTTCCGGATTTACCAGTGTAACTGAGAATATCGGAGAGGTAAGCAACAAGGGTGTTGAACTTTCATTGACTATCCTGCCGGTAGTGAATCCCGGTAACGGTTTCAATTGGGAACTAACGGGTAATGTCAGCTTCAACAAGAACGAGATCGTAAAACTTTATCAGGGAACGCCCATCGACGTTGGTTTCGCTACCCGTCTGGCAGAAGGTCATCCGATCGGTGCTTTCTTCGGCCACGTGACCGACGGTATCTTCCAGAACCAGGCAGAGGTGGAAGCCCATGCCACTCAGCCCGGTGCAGCTCCCGGTGATTTCCGCTATTTGGACATCAGCGGTGGCCCCGGTCCCGATGGTATTCTGGGAACGGCTGATGACCTGCCTCCGGATGGTGTGATCAACGATAACGACCGTACCTTTATCGGTCAGGGGCTGCCTGATTGGGTAGGAGGTCTGACCAATATCTTTTCTTTCAAAGGACTGGAGTTGAATACTTTCTTCCAGTTCACCCTCGGAAACGATATCTACAACAACAACCTGGAGTTCTCCGAAGGTATGCACAGTGTATTCAACACGACCAAACGTGCCTGGGAAGGTCGCTGGCAGCAGGAAGGAGATGACGAAGACTTCCCGCGTGCTGTAGCTAACGACCCGAACAACAACCGCCGGAATTCTACCCGGAATGTAGAAAATGGTTCTTTCCTGCGTTTGAAAACTGCTTCTTTGTCTTACACTTTCCCCAAGAGCTTCCTGGATGGTGTAAATATGCAGAGCTTGCGGGTGTACGTATCGGGTACGAACCTGATCACGGTAACCGATTACAGTTGGTTTGATCCTGAAGTAAGTACTTTCGGTGAATCCAATACGGCACCGGGTACCGACTTTCTGACCATGCCCCAGGGACGTACGATCAGCTTTGGTATCAACGTAGGATTCTAAAAAAAGGGCTATTGTGACGTAGGTAGCAAATCCTACGCCTGGCTAAATTTTAAATGAAGAAAAGGTTATTATGAAAAAAATAAAAGCTTATTTATATCTCCTGGTGCTGGCCATGTTTTTCCAGGCATGTGACGGTATCAATTTGGAGGAAGGGCTGGACCCGATCAACTCCATCCCGGCCAATGGGGCCATTAACAACATCAAATCAGCTACTGCTGCGGTGATCGGCATTTATGATGCTTTGCAGGCCAACCATACGGACGGCATGTTGTTCCTGGCGCAGATCTATTCCGATGAGGCCGTATTTACGGGTACTTTCCCAACTCGGTTTGAGTTTAATAACCTCAACGTACAGACTTCTAATAGTACTAATGACGGGGTATTCACGAACTTCTATGTAGTGATCAATAATGCCAACAACGTTATTGAATTGCTGCCGGAGGTAGACGATCCGGGACTGACCCCTGAGGTAGTGAACAGCTTCCTTGGTGAAGCCCGTATGGCTCGTGCTTTATCTTACTTCTACCTAACGGAGTACTATGGGGATGTGCCTCTGATCCTTACGCCTACGCGTGAAGTGACCGCAGAGGCCCTTAATGTACCCAATAGCCGTCAGGCCGACGTCTATACTCAGATCATTGACGATCTGAAGTTTGCAGAATCCAATATTACGCAGACCAATACCAAACGGTTCACTTCCCAGGCTGCTTCGGCCATGTTGGCACGGGCCTATCTCTATCAGCAGGATTGGAGCAATGCGCTGGCCCAGGCTCAGAAAGCGCTGGGTACGGATTTCGATCTGTCGGACTACGCTTACCTGACCGACGAGATCATGTATCTTGGCTTTACCACTGCCGATGGTAATGTGCTTAACTTCTGGTACGGCCCCGCTGAACTGGGTGGTCGTCATGATGTAGAACCTTCTGCCAAGTACATGGCTGCATTTGAGGAAGGTGATACCCGGGCAGCGATGTCCTTCGACAATTCACTGACGAGGGCTACGGTGCCTTTCTGTGTAAAATACGATGACTTCAGCGCCGGTATCAGTGGTACGGGGACCGACCCGGTAATGTTATTCCGTTACGCTGAACAATTGCTTATCGCAGCAGAAGCAGCCGCAGAAATGGGTGATTTTACCGCAGCCAGCGGTTATATCAATCAGGTGCGGGCCCGTGCCGGTTTGGGGGATGTAACGCTTACTGCTGATAATTATGTGGATATGATCCTGCATGAGCGTATGGTAGAGCTCGGTCTGGAAGGACCGCACCGCTATTTCGACCTGAGAAGACGCGGAAAAGCGGCCGATGAGATCCCGGGATATCAGACCTGTAATGACATCTGGCCGATCCCACAACGGGATATCGACCGGAACCCGAATCTGGAGCAAAACGGGTGCTGCAACTGTTAAGTTGTTACTGAGAAGTCAGACACTTCTGAAGTGCCTGACTTCTTCCATTAAGATGCCTGACAATTTTCAATTTTAGTTGCCAGGCATCTTTATGATCTGGTGGCTCGCCAGCCAATTACCCTTCCTGTCCGAGATCACAAGCTGATAACTACCGGCGGCCTGCCTCGAAAGGTCAAAACTTTCTTTCCAAAAGCCGGATGCTTCTACTTTCTTTCTCGCTCCCGGCACTTCCTGCCCACCTGTACTGTACAGCGTGATAATATAATCGAACTCCGGGCCTTCCATACTCACCCATAAGGTAGCAGTTACCGGGTTGGGATAGATCCTATAATCGATCCTGGTGGGCAAACCATCCAGCCCGGTGGTCATCAGTTGCCCCTGATGAAAACCCTGGGTGAGTTGCAGGTCCGTATTAGTCAGGGTGGTAACGACCACTTCCCCGACGGTATAGTCGAGTTGTAAACCTGCATTTTGTACGGAACTGCCGGTGGAAGCGATTACCTGGCGTTCGAGACTCTGGGCGTGTAGCATATTTCCGAAAAGTATACCGGCTGCGATGATGATGATGATGCGTAGCATGTTTTTAGTTTTTGGCGTTTTCCAATGCTTCCAGCCTTTTCTCCAGGGTTGCGATCTGTTGCTGTTGTGCTTCGATAAGCGCCTGTTGCTCCTGAATGGCTTTGATGGCTACTACACTGAAACCGGCATAGTTAATACCGTAGAGGTCATCTGCCTCGGAATAAGAGACCAGTTCCGGGAAAATGGGAGCTACTTCCTGTGCGATAAATCCGATAGTCGGTTCTTTCTCTTTAGCGTTTTGGTAATAATAACGTAGTGGTTGAAGTTGCTGTAGTTTGGGTAGCGCAGTAGCCAGTTTTTCCACACCGCTTTTCAGGCGTCCGTCCGAGCTTTGGGTGTAGGCTCCGGTATTGGCATTGAAAAAGCCCCGAAGATCACCGCCGAAGTGAAGACGCAGGCCGAAGCCGTGGGTGATGTCCCAGTCTTCATTGATCCCGTCGTCAAAACGAAGACCGCGGCCTACCGTCTGACCTCCCTGACCGATATGTAAACGGGCGGTCGGCGAAGTTTCATTAAGGCCGATATTGCCCTGCCCCTGGATGGTCATGATGTCACCGGTAATGTTATGATAAAAATTGAGTTTTTCATTGGCGGCATTGTTGGCCGTATAAGCGGCAATGGTCCAGAATTTGGCGGTAGCCACGGTATTGCGAAAGGTGAGGCGGGCATAATCATTGGCGGATTCGGTCAGGGTAAGCTGGGCGTTAAGAACGGCACTATTAGACTCGATCTCTACCTGCCCGTTAGGAGCGGTGATATTGCCGATGCCGAGCTGTCCGTTCTGTTTGAGGATCATCCGGCGGTTATTAGCGGTGGAACCGTCGGCTTTGCTGAAGAACTGGAGGTCTTCCCCGCCATTTAAGGTGGACAAATGCCACTGATTCCCATTGTTGGGATATCCGAAATCGATCGCGCCTTTGGCTGAATTGACGAACAGGTCGCCTTCCACGTGGAGCAATCCAAGTGGTTTTTTGGTGCCGATACCAACTGGCCCGCCATCGGTGACCAGGGCCGGGCCGGGATTACTACCCAAAGATTGGAAAAAGCCGGCAATACCTCCGGCTGCGCTGCCGTGAATGCCGTAGCCGTCGTTATCATTGGTCCGGCCCCATACACCGGCGTAGGCTCCGTCTCCGGATGTAAAACCCACAATGCCATGTCCGGTAGCAGCCGTGCCGAAAATGGCAGCTCTGGTCATACCGCCGACACTGGAGCCTCCGCCTTGTATACCGGTAATGGCCAGTCCGTTTCCGGTGTTGGTATTGGCTACCCGAAAAGCAGTTGCCCCCTCCTGGGAGATATTGCCGTCAAAAGGTAAACTGAAACCATCACCGGATTCTTTGGCATATAAAGCATAGGGGACCGAGAGGAAAGGCATAGTGCCCATGTCGACATAACCACTGCCGGTGTTGATCTCAACCTGCAGATGATAGACATTGCTTCCCCAGTCGATGTTACTGAAACTTCCGCTATTAACCGTGCCTTCTCCGATGGCTAGGGTGAACAGGCCGGTGGCGGTAGTGTTGACGGTATGTTGTTCTTCGTAAACTTCAGAGCCGGCGGCGGCACCGCGAAGAATACTCAATCGAACCTGGATAACCTGTTCGGAAATTGGATTACCGGAAGCATCGCGGGCAACGGCCTGGTAATTCATGGCTTCCGGGGCCTGTGCTGTTAATGTGTGGACGGTGAGCAGGAAAAAAGAAATTCCGGTAAGGATCGATAGTACGGTAGTTTTCATATTGGTAATTGTTTTGCACGCCGGTTGTCAGTCAATATCCCTCCTGCATTTGAGGTTGATTAACTGAGAACGTACTATAATTAGATGATACAATTACCTCTTAATCCGTTTACCGGAATTTCCGTTACTTATAATGGTGCTAAGCCTCCACCAATTTTTTCATTTCGCCCAGTAACATGGCCCAGTTTTGCTCGGAATGCTCTTTTTGATCTTCACCGGGAAGATTGGTTTGGGTAATGGTCAGTAATGTCCCATTGTCAGCCGGTTCCACAGTATAGGTGATCGTTTGATAATTTTCCGGTTTATCTTCCAAGTCCGACCAGGAACTGAAGTAATCGTATTGCAGCATGCTTTCGGGTTCAAATTGTAATACGGTTCCTTTGTCTTCATAGGCTTGTCCTTCCCACTCTCCACGGAAATAGATAGGGCTCCCCACTTTCCAGTCAGTGACCAGGTCGGTGCCGAAAAAGTATTGCTTGACTTCTGCCGGGTCGGTCATGGCTTTCCAGACTTTTGCCACCGGAGCGTCCAGCTGAATACTTACCGTAGCGGTGATTGTTTTACTCATAATTTAGTTTTTTGATGTTGGGGCAAAGAAAAGGAGAGGGACTGACAGCCCTATGTCAGTGAGTTGGGACTTTCTTATTAAATATTTTGTGTTTATATAAAATTGTTGTATATTGATTACTGTTTAAAGAAAATATCTAGAGTCAAAGCTTTCCTTTCAGTCATAGGTTCACAATTTCAATCAGAGTAAACGAAACGGGAATTCGATTTTTCGTCGACGATCACATATGGGCAGTAGCCTCATATGGATGGCCAGTAGTCTAATGAGCAGCTATCTGATGGTTGTGTACGCAGAAGACAAGTACCATCCGGGGCCTGGATTTTACCCGACAAATTGCGGTAAGGTGGAGGGCGGGTTATTTTTTCCCACCCATATATGATGGTGTTCCAACCCACTGCCGGACCGGCTGACTGGCCGGAAGCAGGCTAATTCTATGATTATTATGCAATTTTGTAATCATTAGAACGAAAACATATTTGATTCTTGATATTTCGAAAACCAATAATAATGCTTGCTTTTTCGTAATTTTGAAGAGATCATCAACTTTTAGATCATGACGGCATACCACGCTCCCAAGACGGATTATACCATCGATGAATATCTCGAAATCGAATTTCGGAAGGGCGAACGATTTGAGTATTACAACGGAAAACTGATCCCCATGCCCGGAGGAAGTATCGAACATAACCGTATTTGTCGGAACCTGATCATGTATTTAGGAGCCGCGCTTGAAGAAAAAATTAATTACGAAGTTTTCGGTAGTGACCAAAAAGTCTACCTGCCGCATTTCAACTTCTATCTTTATCCTGATGCCATTGTGGTCACTACCGTGCCGGAAACAGTGGAGAATGACACCCAGGCCATCATCAATCCGGTGTTGATCGTTGAAGTGGCCTCTCCCAGTACGGCCAAATTTGACCGTGGAGATAAATTCGCCGATTATAAGAGTATCCCTACCTTCCAGGAATATGTACTGGTAAGACAGGATTCTCCCGAAGTGAACCTCTTCTTCCGTGAGGCACCCGATCTTTGGCGCAGTACGGATATTATGGGTTTGGAAAATAACGTCTTCTTTCGTTCAATCGAAACGGAATTATCGATGGAACGTATCTACCGAAAAGTCCAATTTAAGTAGACCCTTACCCATTCGCGGTAAAACCTGGAAAACAGGTCATCCCACCATCCACAAAAACAGTAGTTCCATTAATGAATTCCGATTCGTCAGAAGCCAGCCAGACCGCTTTATAGATCAGAGAACTTTAAACGTCTAAAAATCCCAATGTCTCAACATCCAAAGATTTCCCTCTAAGGATAAGATATATTCTCCTGCGGCCACTGTTCGGTCATAAACTGTTCCTCCATTTCCCTAAGGTATTCCCGCAAACTGGTGTGCTGCTCTTTGCGGAAAGGCACAATGGAGCCGTGCAGCGATTGAATGCGGGACGTTCGGAAATCCCGGTATTCCCCACGCAGATGGCACCAGGCGATCATGTGCCAGTTGAGCGAGTAGAAGGTAAGGCCGATAGGCTCCACTTCTCTGGACGTTAGCTCTCCCTTATTGTTTTCGTATTCAATTTTCAGAATAGTCCGATCAATGATGGCCTTTTGGATAGTCGTCAGAAAAAAAGTGTTGGGCAGATAATGATTGAAGACCTGAGGCAAGTAGTGTGCGGTATGTGACTGAGTAACTTCCAGATTTTCCCGTTGTGCGGGGCTCAATACCATTTTGATCTTACTGAGTGCCGTATCGAAATGTTGTTGAATAGACTTATCGGCAAAACGTTGAACAACGGGAACCATCAGTGCCAGTGCATTGGCCTCTTCGACGGTAAGAGAAACCGGCGGTAAGAAGTAGCTACTCAGGATGTAATAACCCTTATCCTTTTCAAAACTTATCGGCACCCCGATCTCATTGATGGCCTTAAGGTCCCGGTAAACGGTGCGTTCGCTTATCCCGAAATGTTCGGCAATGGCCCGGGAGGTAACAAATTTGCGCGACTGGATCAGCGTAATGATGCCCATGAGGCGGTCCGTACGGTTCATATGCAGATATTTAGATCAGCGTGCGCTGTACTTTTTGGGGTAATTTTAGCTTGACCAATTCATAGGCCCGGGACAATAGACTGTTCCATTCTTCTTCGCTTAAAGCATCAAAGAATGCCACTTTCACCCATTTGTAGGTAGTGCCGCCGTAAGGTGCCGGATCGATCCCCTCTCTTTCGCAGAGGGCGTCAAATTCTACATCGCTCACTTTGAAATTGACAGTGGACAGTGTTTGCAGATCGGAAGAGCAAAAATGCTTATTCACTACCATGAAGCACAGCCGGTCTCCGTATTTGATCCCTTCACTGGTGCCTGGGAAGGCCAGACAGATCTCGCGTATTTTTTCAATATCCATTACAACAAATATCTGCAATTTTCAGGCAAATGGAAAGCCGGATTTGATGAAAATCAATCACTTGGGAAACCGGCGTAGATATTGCACTGGGTTCAGCTTGGTATCTGCGGCCTGCTGTGAAATATCAGGAACTGACCAGAGACATCACCGTTGAGTAGATCACTACGGACGCAAAACTGAAATATCTGCAAGTGGGTATTGGCTTTGCCAAACGCTTCTAGTGATCGGGAACATCTATCGATCAGTAAAAGAAGATGCCAGTTCGATGGTGTGATCCAACAGGGCTGCCTCACCGGGCTGGCCATGACCCGGCACGACAAAACGTACGGCCGGGAATGCCTCTCTGACCTTTCTTACCGTACCAGCCCATTCTTCTACCACGGCGTCTGCGGTATTCCCCAGGCCCTTGAAGTCTGCACTACGGATCAGGCATCCGCCGAATAAGACCCGTTCAGCCGGGAACCAGACCACAATATTATCCGGTGCATGGCCCGGGCCAAAGTAGTGGAGTCCCACTTTTTGTCCCTGAAAATTTAACTGCTTCCTCTTATTAAAGGTACGTTGCGGAATTACGAGGCCTTTGGCTTTGCAAATGGCTTTAGTCCTTTTGTTGGCTACAGACCGGGCCCCAATGCTGTGCAGGTAGGGAATGCCGGCCAGACAATCATCGTGAAAATGGCCGGGAACGACAAGGCTGATGCGGGCCTGCAGATTATCGCGCACATAATCAGAGAGCGCGATGGTCTGCGCTTCTTCCATGGGCGTGTCCACCATTAGTGCTTCTCCATTACGGATGTACAAAATGCCGTTAGATCCTACACGGCCAAAGCCGGTTACCTCCGTCCAGGACAGATGAATGTACATGCCTTCCATGATAGGGATCAACTGCAGATCGTCATTGATAACGATCGGTGTTTTATCCTGTGCGGCCAGCGTATAGGACAGCAGTAAGTAAAGTGGGAAAAGAAATGATATTTTCAGATCGCTCATATCGGGTGAATTTTGAGAGTTTCATTCGGCAGGTTTTTATCGCCAGGTCGGAGCTTCAATTTTACATAAAAAAACGGCTGCCGAAAGAATTATTTTTTCAGAAAAAAGGTTGAAAATTCATTCGCCAATTTTAGACAACTTCTTTATCAAGCAACATCTATGCAAGAGATTCTCAACGCTACTAAAGGCAAATATCACATTACAACTGATCTGCGTCGCATCGATCTGGAAATGGTGCACCACTATCTTTGCTACGAGTCTTACTGGAGCCGGGGCATTCCTTTGGAAAAAGTAGAAACAGCCGCCTGGAATTCACTCAATTTCGGCCTGTTCCACGCCGAAAATCAGATCGGATATGCCCGTGTGATCACTGATTATTCCCAGATCGCCTACCTGGGAGATGTTTTTATTCTGGAAGCTTATCGCGGCTTTGGCCTGGGCAAATGGCTGATCGAAACCGTGCACAGCCATCCACAACTGCAAAATCTGCGCAACTGGCTATTGGGCACCAAAGATGCTCAGGGTTTGTATCAGCAGTTCGGCTGGATCAATCCGCCGGAACCTTATCGCTGGATGATCCGGCCAAACCGAGAGGTGTACCGGGGAAATGAGGGGTGGGAGCACCCCGGTGTTTAAACAATGCCCAAACGTTTATCATATTCCAAAAAGGCATTTTCCTTTGCCGGAATGATGTCTACTACATCAAAGTAGGGCACGGAATAGAAAGGCGTATCCCGAAGTTGCTCAATAAATTCCTGATAGTCATCCAGGCTGGTCGTCTCGATCAGAAGAAAATCCGAGACCCGGGCGTGGAAAAATTCGCTATCGAACAGCCGGAAGGAACAACTTCCCGCGAATTGCTGCATCAGCGGCTGGAAGATATCTTTGAAAAATGCGGCCCGTTCCTTGCGGGTAAGTGCCAGCCAGATGGGCCGGGCGTGCAGCAGTAAAAGTATGCTGGTCATTTTCTGCATGACTTTTCGGCCAAAGATAGCCGGCAGAAGGGAAGGAGGGATTAACCTATGTTAAGAAGATGGAGCGTGGGGCGAGAAGCCCAGAACTTCAAGCTCAAGTGCAAGCGTCAAGTTCAAAGCGGGCGTGCCCGGCATTTGATACTTAACGCTTGCGCTTGTTACGATCAAACCTTTCGGTAATCCGGGTGGTCCCACGGATCGCGATAAGCTCTTTCCAGCAAGCGGGTAGCTTCCCGGTCTTTGACCACTTTCCTGGCCACCGGATCGTATACGAGCGGCCGTCCACCAAGGTCCATGGAGAGATTGGCAAGGATACAACTAGCCGTTGAAATGTGACCGTGTTCGATATCTGCCACCGGACGGGTATTATTCTTGACGGCATCCAGAAAATCCAGCATATGCAGGCGGGTCGCCGGCGCTGCATTCAGCTCAATCCGATCTTCGGTAACATCTTCCGGGTACTTCTCTTTTTCGTAAAGCACATCAAAGTGGATCTTTTCGGCGTCTCTATCCAGCGGCACGAAATCGGCCTGCATGGTACTGCCGAACAGGGTGCCTTTTTCTCCGTACAGCGTAAATGACCAGGGATATTCCGGATTGGGCGGTGTACCCCAGGTACGATGTTGCCAAACGCAGTGAAAATCGCCGTAGTCAAAGATTGCGGTCTGGGTATCAGATATATTGGATTTGCCGTCGGTTTGCACAAAAATACCTCCGGTAGAAGTGACCTGCTTGGGCCAGCCTATGTTCAGCATCCAGCGTACGGTATCCAGCATGTGCACACACATATCGCCCGTGATGCCGTTGCCGTATTCCCTGAACGTACGCCACCAGCGGGTGTGCGGCAGCTTGTCATAAGGGCGCAGAGGAGCCGGTCCGGTCCACATGTCATAGTCAAAGAAATCGGGAACGGGTTGCACGGGCGGGTTTTCGTTGGCGCGCATGTGGTAGTAGCAGCACATTTCCACATGTTTGATCTTGCCTAACAGCCCGGCGTCTACAATTTGTTTTTTGGCGTCGATCAGGTGTGGCGTACTTTTCCGTTGGGTACCTACTTGTACCACCTTATTGTATTTGCGGGCCGCCGCTACCATCGCCTCTCCTTCCAGGACATCTACACTGATGGGCTTTTGTACATATACATGAGCGCCGGCCTTGACGGAATCGATCATTTGCAGGGCATGCCAGTGATCAGGGCTTCCGATGAGGATGAGATCGAACTCATTCTCAGCCAGCATCTTCCGGTAATCGTTGTACATTTTTGGTGTTTTACCGGACTTTTGCCGCTCACTTACCAGTTTAGCGGCCGCCTCGATCATATTCCGGTCAGGATCGGCTAAGGCCAGTACCTCTACCGGAGCTACCTGGATCAGGCGGAACAGGTCACTCTTACCGTACCACCCGGCACCGATCAGTCCGACTTTATAAGGGGTATCCGGGTAAACGATCTCCAGGCCGCGGGCGCCCAGTGCAGACACGGCAAGGGTAGCTGCCGCCGTGTGGAGGAACCGGCGGCGGTTAATATTAAAGCTATCCATTGTTGCAATAGGTTATGATGGTGATTAAAGTTGATGTTTTCGTTTTCTAGTTTTAAAGAT
This sequence comes from Lewinella sp., assembly GCA_020436695.1. Classification (GTDB taxonomy): domain Bacteria; phylum Bacteroidota; class Bacteroidia; order Chitinophagales; family Saprospiraceae; genus Flavilitoribacter. The sequence continues at coordinate 23,842 of JAGQXH010000009.1, forward strand.
AGGGATTAAATGTTATTGTGCAAGCAGAGTGATGCGGTCATTCCGAAACCCATTAGACCCGGCAGAGGCGTTTTGCAAAAAATGTGAAATGCGCATTTGGGAGCAATCGATTGTAGGGAAGATGTCGTACTCAATTAGATAAATCGTAAATTTGAGAGAGATTTGTCAAGGGATACAACGATAATCCTATTCTATCGAACATTTCTATCATTGACGTCCAAATTTCAAAATTTTAACTTAGAGCTAGGTGAGTAGTTCGAAATATAATATTATTTTCAAGTAAGGAAAAGATCTTTCTTGGGAAAATTCGCAGGAAGACCAAACAAAATAATACATGAAGCGAGCATTTAGTGAACACCTTCAATCGCGGAAACTTACGACTTTAGTAGAGAACCGGTCAACCTACAGTGCGGAATTTGCCGAGTTGAATATTTTTGAAACGCATCAGGTAGCGGAGAAAGTAGAATTGCAATTCGGTTTTCCTGTCATTGCCATTATGCTGACCGGCAAAAAGGTCATGCATCTGGAAGGCATGCAGCCTTTCGATTTCTTCCCGGGTGAATCAGTAGTGCTGCCTTCGGACAAGAGAATGGTTATTGATTTTCCACTCGCGAAAAAGGATGATCCTACTCAATGTCTTGCCCTGGGGATCAATCCGGATAAGATCGCGGATGTCGTCAACAAATTCAATCAGTACACTGCTGTTGAAGACGAGAACAACAACTGGAAACTCGATGAAACCAGCTCGCATCTTACTAATAATGAAGAGGTTAATTTCCTGGTCGATCGCTTACTGCACACCTTTATTAATTCCCATACCTCAAAAGATATCATTCTGGACCTGATGATACAGGAATTGATCATCAGGCTGCTCCAGACAAAGGCCAGATGCCACCTGCTGAGTGATCAGCTCGGCATTTTCAATGATTCCCGCATCGGCATTGTTCTCAAATTCATTAAAGATCATCTGACCGACAAAAATATGACGATTGACATGCTGGCTAAAAAGGCCTGCATGAGTAGTTCTCATTTTTACCGTAAGTTTAAGAACACGCTCGGCACTTCGCCTATCGATTATATCAACGGAGAAAAGATCAAGTTCGCAAAACGCCTGATGAAGGAAAGGCGCAATCTGCAAATTTCGGAAGTAGCCTACCTTTCCGGCTTCAACAACGTAAGCTATTTTATCCGGCAGTTTAAAAAGATCGAACTGATCACCCCCCAACAATTCAAAAAGTCAATTGAAGATGCTTATTCCAATAAAGTGGTCAAAATGGGCAACAGCAGGTTGGCTTAACCATTACTCGCTTCCCTTCTTTTAATACAGATGCCTTCAACATTTCTGTCGATGTGGTCCCCTTTTATGTCCGTGCTGTTTTCACATGTGGCTTAGCCTGATTTATACAGGTTAATCAGTCATCAGTTTGAGCAAAGCACTCATTCAAAATGGAATGTTTTTCTGAATTACACCTATCTTCAGGCCACTATCTTCTATCCGTTCAGAGCGACTTCGTCTTACTCTTATTCGGCTGGGAACGATTTCCGGAGTACAATTCTTAGGATGGCTTTAAGCCATCACATGGATCAACGTTCGAAAAAATTCCAAATATCTTCGCCTTACCTGATTTTTAGGAGGGTAGAGTAAAGTTCTAATACAACCAATACATGAAAAAATACGTCCTGTTCATCGCCATTTTCAACCTGTATTTACTACGGCTGACTGCCCAGCAGGATACCCTGCAACGAATCACTATCGATGAGGTAGAGGTCAGTGCGCTACGCATTGCTACCCCTCCGCTCCAGCAACCCTTTTCCATTGCTACTTACCGGGCCGGTACGTTGCAGGAAACCAGGCAACAACTTTCCCTGCAGGAGTATCTTTTTCAGGTGCCGGGGTTGTTTAGTCTCAATGCCAATAATTACGCGCAGGATCTCCGGATCTCCATCCGGGGGTTCGGGGCCCGTTCGGCCTTTGGTATCCGTGGGGTTAAGATCGTGGTGGATGGCATCCCTGAGACTACACCCGACGGACAGGGGCAGATCGATAATCTGAACATCGGCATCATCGACCGGATGGAAGTGCTCAAAGGCCCTTCTTCTGCCTTGTACGGAAATGCTTCCGGTGGGGTGATCCAGATCCATACCCGTGAAAATTTTGACCGGAATTTTCTGAATGCCGGACTCACTTTCGGGTCGTTTAATATGCAGCAATATCAACTGAGCGGCGGCTGGACCCACCATCGTACCCGAGCCATCCTCCAGGGAACGCACACCCGAACCGATGGATACCGGGAACAAAGCAGGCTGGAGAATACCAACTTCAACGCCCGGATCTTTCACGATTTTTCGGACCGGTCAAAGGCGAATTTACAACTCAATTATACCAATAGCCCGGTAGGCGACGACCCCGGTGGGATCAATGCCGACGACGTCGCGGAGGACCGCCGGCAGGCCAGAGATCAGAATGTACGGTATCATGCCGGAGAAGCCATTGCACAACTCAAACTGGGCGGCCAGTACCAATATGATCTTAGTGAAAATAAGAGCCTCCAGTTTTACGGCTTTTACAGCACAAGGGATTTTGAGGGTCTGCTGCCCATCGGTGCTGATGGCTGGGTCGACCTCCAACGGGCCTATTTTGGCCAGGGAGGACATTTTAAGACCCGCAGCGCAAGGGCCAATGGAGCCAACACTTTTCAATTGGGTTACGAGTGGGCGATACAAAGTGATGACAGAAGACGCTTTGCTAATAATGAAGGCGTTAAAGGTGATCTGGCCTTAGATCAAATAGAGCGATTTTCCACAGTCGGTCTGTATGTGTTGGACCACCTTTCCTTCAACCGTTGGCTGTTATCTTTCGGCCTGCGTTACGATTTGAACCAACTTTCGGCCGATGATCAGTTGCGCAGCGATGGAGACCAGTCGGGCAGTAGTGATCTTTCGGCCTTCAATCCAAGTCTGGGTGTGAACTACGAAGTGGCTCCCAACCTGCATATATATGGGAGTTACCGCACCAGTTTCGAAACGCCCTCCCTGAGTGAATTATCAGCTAACCCTTCCGGAGAAGCTGGTTTTGACCCTGATCTGAAATCGCAACGGGCCTATAATTATGAAGTGGGTTTCAAGGGTATACTTGGAAACAATATGGATTTCGATCTTACCCTCTTTCACATCGATACCGAAAATGATCTGGTACCCTACGAACTGGAAGCTTTTCCGGGGAGAACTTTTTACCGGAATGCCGGCAGCACTACCCGCGATGGGATAGAGCTATGGTTGCGCTACCAACTTTCCCGCTTCTTCTCGGTGCGGGGTAGCTATACTTACTCGGATTTCTCTTACAAGGAATATATGCTCGATGATGAGGATTTTGCCGGGAAGTTACTACCTGCTATCCCTCCGCATCTGCTGGCGCTGCAACTGGCTTATGAAAATGATAAAGGACTGAATCTGCGTCTCCAACATCGATACACTGCCGAATTTTATGCCAACGATGCCAATACCGCTACTGAGCCGGCTTATCAGGTGACAGATCTCAGTATCGGTTATCGTGTTGGGTTAAAGCAAGCTACGCTGATCCCATTTTTTGGTATCAACAATATCTTTGATACCAAGTATAGTGATAACGTGCGGATCAATGCCTTTGGCGGTAGGTACTACGAACCGGCTCCGGGCATCAATTTCTTTGGCGGTCTGCGATTGAATCTGGAGGGAAAATAGTAACAAAAGGGTCTTTCCCGTTTTGGGAAAAACCCTTGACAAAGAGTCCTATAATTGACTAGCTATTGAGTTGCCATGTTGAATTTCCTGCTTTGTACCGATCCTTGTTTCGGGGATCGATGGTCCATATTGATTGTTTTGAAGATGGCTAAACCAATATCACAGCTAATATTAGTTACGTAGCACCATCCTGAAAATATTTTCAGTTGAGAGGGAACTTACAGCTTTTGGATAAACAATTTAAACTTGCAATTATAGGATTAGGCAGGTAAGGTTACCGGAAAGTATTACTAATGCCGTCGTCTAATTGGATTTGTTCTAATAAAGAAATGGGCGAGTTGTACAACTTAGATAAATATATAACTTATTTTCGAATGCTCGAAATTAATTTTGGTCTTAAAGCAAAAAATGGATATTACACTAATCAGCAACCAGGTCAAAATACAAAAGAAAAGGCCGCTCAAGGCGGCCTTCCCAAATGTTCAGAATTATCTCAAAGGTATTAATCTTGCGGTTTATCGGGAGAGACGGAATCCTACCGATCCCATTAATCCACTGGTGGTATAGACGTTGGCCCGGTAGTTGCCGGCTGTGATCTTATCATCCAGCTCCAGATGAAATGCCAGTCGTTGATTGAGCCCAATGTGAAGTTCTTTGGTCAACTGGGTTTCAAAAGACAAGTTTGTTCCGTTCGGCAGCTGTAACTGGACATTTTTGTTTTGTCCGGTTTTTACCGGGAGCCCTTTACTGTCTACAATCGACAGGTAGATCGTCCGCATGCCCTGCCATTCTTCGGGGGTGTTGAGCAGATCAAAGCTGATGTCCATCTGTCTGGCCTTTTTGCCTTTAACGGTTAGTTTCTCGTTGCGTTTTTGTACTTCAACCTTGAAGGCCGAGCCCTGAAAGGCCATAGGGACCAGTTGGTCTAAATGCTGTTGGAGGTACTGTTTATCATATTCCAGTGCGCTTAATCTTCTGGCCAGGTCATTATTCTCGGTAATAGCCTGATCCAGTTGCTTACTTAAACGGGCATTCTCTTCCTGTAGATTGAAATTTTCTTCTTCTAAGCCGGCCAGTGTCTCTTCCAGTTCAGCTTTGAAGGCTAAGAGCTGGTCAACTTCCTCCTGTTTGGCTTTCAGGTTGCGAGCTGATTGTTTTTTGATCCGGTTTAGTTCGGCATCTTTACCGGCCAGCAATTGTGCGGCGTCTTCTACGGAGCCCTGCAGGCTCTGATTTTCTGAAGTCAGGTCTTCATAAGCGCGCATAAGGCTGTCGATATCCCCGTTCAGCTGTTCTATTTGTTCGGTGTAAGTGAAAATGGCCGCTTCCTGTTCTGCTTTGTCCTGTTTTAGGCTGCGGTTGTTAAGCCAGAAAAAGATAAGACCAGTCATGGTGATCACGGTCAGTGCGGTAATGCCTCCTGCATACCACTTCATTTGCAATGCTTTGTTCATCGGATTAATTAAAAAATGTAAATGGGAAATTGGTTTAATGGAGGGATTTTTGAGTTCGGCAATATTCTGATAGTATGTGATTTCAGTGGGGGTGGATTGTCGTTCTCCTTTGGAAGAAGCTACGCTAAGGGGTTTCTGATAAGGGATTGAATGCAATTGGATGTCAGGGGTTTCTATTTCAAGTGTACCGCGTAGGCTTCTTCCTTGGGCGAACGTCCTATCAAACGAAACGGGTTCAAGGGAAAATATATCTTATGGAGAAAGTACGGAACCTAGAGGGGCGAAGATCAATTTGGCCATCAATGTTCTTTTCACTTCACTCCCCTCTACATTCCGTAGGGGATTAACTGGTTGCTTTAGTTTTTCTTCATAACCTGGACCAAAGATACTATCGCCGAAAAGCGAAGCGGGGATTCTTCGGTGAGTGCCTTCCTTTTCTCGTTAAACGGACTTTTTTGCGCGGTGAGGCCCGGGCTCAATGTGACAGTAGTTCCCGGCGAATGGCTTCTACGGCCTGCTGTAGCTGATTGCCCAGATATTGTAGTAGTTCCGGTGCCCGTTGCGGAGCGGTTTCCTGCCGGGCCTGTGCTTCCAGCCGGCGGAGCGTATCCCCCAGAGACTGGGCCATGCCCATGTAGGCCACTGTAGACTGCATGTTATGTGCCAGGGTTGCCAGCTCTTCATAGTTTTGTCGGGAAACAGCTTTTTTCAGATCGGCGTATTCCCGGGGTGCCTGCTCCAGGAATAAGTTGGCCATTTCCTGCCGGCGTTCCCTTTTTCCTTTGGTAATGCTTGCCAGATAATCGTAATCGATCAGGATCGCGCCCGGAGGTTTCGTTTCAGGTGGAAGTATGACCCGGTCGGATGCATTATCGGCCGCTTGCCCGTGTTGCTGCAGCAACTGTAGCAGATCTTTTTTGCGGAAGGGCTTTTGCAGGCAGTCGTTCATGCCGGCGGCCAGACATTTTTTCTTTTCCTGCGTGCCTGAATTGGCTGTGATCGCAACGATGGGGATCGATAATGCACCCTTTTCGCGGATCTGACGGGCCACCTGATAGCCGTCCAGACCGGGCATCTGGATATCCAATAGGATCATGTCATAGTTAAACCGGCCGGCCAGTGACAATGCTTCCAGACCGTTTTCTGCCAGGTCGAAATCATATCCCCAGTCTTTAAGGTGCATGGATAGTATCTGGCGATTAAGTCGGTTATCTTCAGCCAGGAGAATGCGCCCTCCGGCCAGTGGTTCCGGTGTAGATAATTTCGCAGGTATGGTGTTATTTAGGGTCTCCTCCGGGCCGGCAGTGTCATAAGGAATACGGAAAGTAAAGGTGGTACCCTGATCCAACAGGCTATGGCAATGGATCTGACCGCCCTGCAATTCTATCAGGTGTTTGACAATAGCCAGACCGAGCCCCGTACCGCCGAAACGCCGGGATGTAGTGGTATCTCCCTGACGAAACCTTTCAAAGATCGCATCGATCTTATCTTCCGGGATGCCGATGCCGCTGTCACTGACCCTTACTTCAAGTACCTGTTGCTTTCCCGCATCCCGACGCAGGTAACCAACGATCTGCACACCTCCCGTTTCCGTAAATTTAATGGCATTGCTGATGAGGTTGATCAGGATCTGTTGGAGCCGGGTAGGATCCCCAAGGATGATCGATCCGGTGCCCGACAGATATTCGAAGGAAAGATGCAGGTTCCTGGCCTGGGCTCTGGGGGTAAAGATCAGTTCAAGATGAGACCAGATGTCTTCCAGTCGGAAGGGGATACGTTCCAGCTGGACCATACCGGCTTCCATTTTGGAAAAGTCAAGAATATCATTTACAAGCGTATCCAGATTTTCGCCAGAGCGAAGGATACCCTCCAGACACTCTTTCTGTTTGCTGTCCAGCCGGGTATCAGACAGGATTTCTGAAAAAGACAACATGGCATGCAGCGGCGTGCGGATCTCGTGGCTCATATTAGCCAGAAACTGCTCCTTGATCCCGGCCGAACGCTCCGCTTCCAGGCGCGCTTCTTCCAGTTTACTTTGTATGGTTTTCCGGTATTCAATAGCGCGGAGAAAGAAGAAAATAGCCAGTAATACCATGGTGGCTGCCAGCAGGGTACTCATGTAATCGATGCGACTGACCTCCTGTGCCTCGTTTCGGTTGAGTTCAATGGTCTGCGTGATATTTTGCCGTTCCAATTGACGGAGCTCACTGGTGATCCGGATGATACTGTCACGCAGACGGAGCCCTTCCTGAGTGTTGATCAGTGCAATGGCAGCTTCTTCTCCGTTGCGGCTGAAACTGTCGAGTACCGCTTCGGTGAAGTCGTTTTTTTTCGTCAGCAGATCATCCAGCCGGCCAACACCGGCGGGTTGTCCGGGGATGCTGGTTACCATTTCGGTGATCATATCCATCTTGGTCCGGGCTGCCGCCATATTGCTGCCGATCTCGGCGAGCAGGCCGTCGGCATCCGATATGATGTAGCTGCGCAGGTTGCTCTCCAGCGAGATGAGTTGATGGTCGAGGTCTTCCAGGGCATTGTCCAGCGCGAAGTTAAACATCACCTTCTCATCGGAAGCAAGCAGATGCCGGATACTGGTGCTGGAGAAAAAATGAATGACAAATGTGAGGGCGAGTCCCAGTAGCAGGGCCAGAACGATACGGCGCTCCAGACGATGATCGGGGCTTTTAAGCAGGGTGAACAAGGCGTTGCGCATAACTTATAACAAATTAAGCTGGGCCATTACCCGGGCCCGATAGGTGTCGCTGATAGGAATGATATTACGGCCGATCTGGATGGAATTGTCTTCGATGTTGTCGATCTTGCCGATCGCAACGATGTAGGACCGGTGGGTGCGCAGAAAATACCTTGTAGGTAGCCGCTGTTCGATCATTTTCATAGTCATGTACAAGGTATAGCGTTTTTCAGCAGTGGTCAGTACTACATAGTCGCCGAGTGCCTGAAAAAAAAGAATGTCGCTCCATTGAACTCTTACCAAAACGTTATTGGAACGGAAGAACAGGTGTTCATCCATACTCGACACCGGTTGGGCCGGAGGCTCGTTGCGGCTCTGGAATATTTCCCAGGCCCGCTCCACAGCGGTAAGCAAACGGGGAAGGGTAATGGGTTTGACCAGATAATCCACTACCTGCAGATCGAATGCTTCTACAGCATAGTCCCGCTTGGAAGTCACAAAAATGATCAGTGGTTTCTGCTGATGCAGTGTTTTGATCAGCTCCAGACCACTCATATTGGGCATTTCAACATCCAGCAGGATCAGATCAACGGCCGTATCCCGGAGAAATCGTATCGTACTGATCGCGTTTTCACATTCTCCCTTGAGCGTAATGTAATCGATGTCTGCAATCAGATGGCGGAGTGCGGTTCGCGCCATGGCATTGTCATCAACGATGAGGCAGGTCATATGTCATTGGGATTATTTTTTAGATAAAGTTATACGTTTTGGAGTATTGTTGGACGTGCATTCGAAAAGAAGTTACCTTGTTTTTGTAAAAATAGGAATGGGGAATGAGACGACTTGGAGAATAAAAGACAGAGAGGCTGGGGGCAAACCTAATCAGTTTTAACAGTGACG